>VGRW01000076.1 GCA_016875225.1 Deltaproteobacteria bacterium | reverse complement strand
CGCCCAGGACGCGCCGTGCCAGAGGCCGAGCAGCGTCCAGGTGACCATGATGTTGAACGCGAAGCGGGCGTCGCCGACGCGCGAGCCTCCGAGCGGCTTGTAGACGTAATCGGTGAACCAGTTCCCCATCGTGATGTGCCAGGAGCGGCGGTACAGGATCGGGTTGTGGCGCAGCTGCGGGTAGTCGAAGTTGCGCGGCAGGGAGAAGCCGAGCAGCAAGGCGAGACCCTGAGCCATCGTCGAGTAGCCCGAGAAGTCGCAGTAGATCTGCAGCCAGAACGCGGTGGTCGCAAGCGAGACCGCGGCGCCGGAGTATTCCAGCGGGCTCGCGAACACCTGGTCGGCGAGCACGGCCAGGTTGTCGGCGACGACGACCTTCTTGAACAGGCCGAGCAGGAAGAGCTCGACGCCGGCGAGCACCTCGCGCTCGCTCACCGGCTCGGTTCGCGATAGCTGCGGCAGGAACTCCGCGGCGCGCAGGATCGGCCCGGCGATCAGCTGCGGGAAGAACGTCACGTAGAGCGCGAAGTCGAGGAAGCTCTCGCACGGCTCGCCGTCGCCGCGGTACATGTCGAGCGAGTAGGACATCGACTGGAAGGTGTAGAAGGAGATGCCGAGCGGGATCACCACGTTCAGGTAGAACGGCTCGGGATCGATGCCGGAGACGAACGCGACGTTGTCGAGGAAGAAGTTCCCGTACTTGAAGTAGAACAGGACGCCGAGGTTCCCGAGCAGGCTCGTCCAGAGCCAGCCGAGCCGCGCGGCGCGCGTGCTCGCGTGCGCGATGCGCTTGCCGCAGACGAAGTCGAGAAACGTGGAGTAGACGAGCAGCAGGACGAACGGCGCGCTCCACGAGGCGTAGAAGGCGTAGCTCGCGCCGAGCAGCAGCGCGTGTCGGGCGCGACCGCGCGCGAGCGAGGCGAGCGCCAGCACCAGCGCGAAGAAGACGATGAACTCGTAGCTGTTGAAGCGCACGGCGCCGGCCTACCGACGTGCGGCGACGCGCGTTTCGAGAGCGTCGGCCAGCGCGGCGCTTAGCCGTTCGCTCCCCGCCGGAGCCAGGTGGACCCAATCCGCGAAATCCTGCGGCGCGAGCTCGACGAGCTGCTCGGGGGCGAGGAGCTCGAGGCCCTCCGCCGCGGCGATCGAGCGCAGCTGCTTCCGGTATGCGTCGATGCGGCCCTCCGAGTCCGCGAGGAGCGCGGCGGGATGCAACGGTGCGTCGAGCACGATCAGGCGCGAGCCGCGCTCGCGCAGCACCCGGCCGAGCCGGACCAGCGCGCGCGTGTTGGCGTTCGGATAGTGGTCCGGAATCGGGTCGCGGAGCCACGCCCGCCAGGCCTCGTCGCCCGGACCGCGCTCGCGCGCCTGCGTGAGCTCCGCCTCGGTCGGGTCCCGCTTCCACGGGCGCAGATCCAGCCGCACGAGCGCCGCGCGCAGCAGCGCCCGCCGGTGGCGCGCAAACACGTGCAGCTCGCCGGCGAGTCCGCCGGCATGGAAGCCGGCCGAGTCGAGGATCTCGGCGGGGCTGAAGAGCTCGCCCGCGGCCCGCACGTCGTAGGCGTGGACGCGGTCGAGCTCCAGGTTCGAGCTCAACGCTGGCCCGGAGGGAATGAAGATCGCGGCGCGCGGCTCGAGATCCGCGACCGCGTTCGCGAGAAAGCCGAAGGTCAGCGCGGCCGATCCGGCGAGCGTCAGCTTCGGAAAGCGCAGACCTTCGGGCGCGAAGCGCTCGGCGAGCAGCGCCTCGTCGATCCCGCGCTCGGCGATGCTGTTGCCGAGCACCGGCACGTTCTGCCGGCCCGGAGGCGTCGCGCGAAGCTGCGCCTCGACGCGGTACGGATCGTAGACGCGCGGCGGAAGGTCGCGCGCCACCCACGCCCAGTGGGCCGGCCAGAGCACGAGAGCTCGGTCGGCGGCGACCAGCAGCGCGAGCGCCCGAGCAGAAGCAGAAGCAGGCGGCGCAGGTTCGGCCTGCGGCGCGCCGCATCGATCGCGGCGCTCAAGCGCGCGCCGGCTCGACCAGGATCTTCGCGTGCGCGTCGGGCGTGGCCAGGTCTTCGAACGCCCCGGCGACGCCTCCGAGGCCGACGCGGCCGGTGATCAGCGGCGCGACGTCGAGCTTTCCCTCCGCGATCGCGCCGAGCGTCTCGGCGAACTCGCTCGGCAGGTAGCCGAGCACGAACTGCAGCTGCAGCTCCTTCGAGATCGCGAGCATCGGCTTGATCCGGTCCTCCTGCATGCAGACCCCGACGACCACGACGCGCGCGCCCACGGGGGCGGACTTCGTGATCTCGTGCAGCATCCCCGGCACGCCGACGCACTCGAAGATCACCGCCGTGCGTCCCGGAGCCACGCGCGCGAGCTCGGCGTAGCCGGAGCCCTCGCGCGGGTCGATCAGGTGGTCCGCGCCGAGCTTCTCGGCCAACGCGCGCCGCATCGGCGAGAAGTCCGCGGCGACGATCGGCCCTACACCACGCAGTTTCAGAGCGCCGATCACGGCGAGCCCGACCGGCCCGCAGCCGACCACGAGCGGGGCGTCGCTCTTCGCGAGCTGCGCCTTCATCACCGCGTGCAGGCCGACCGCCATCGGCTCGGTCAGCGCCGCGTGCTCCGTCGGCAGCCCGTTGGGCACCGGCAGGAGCAGCGCGTCGTTCAGGATCATGCGCTCGCCGTAGCCGCCCGGGAAATCATTGGAGTAGCCGACGGTGGCCGCGCTCATGCCGCGGACCAGGATCGGCATCGAGACGACGCGGGTCCCGGGCGCCAGCCGCTTCTGCGTGTCCGGCCCGTAGTCGAGCACCTCGGCGCAGAACTCGTGGCCCATCACGATGTCGCGCTCGAGATCCATCACGAAGGGCGATCCCGCCTCGATCGAGTTGGCGACCATCAGCTTCGCGTGCTTCAGCGCGTGCAGGTCGGAGCCGCAGATCCCGCAGGCCAGGGTCCGCACCAGCACCTCGCCCGCGGCGGGCTCCGGCTCCGGAACCGTGTCGACGACCAGCCTCTCGCCCCTCATCACCGCTGCGCGCATGGAGAAATCTTCTCACGGACGAAAATTTCTCTGGAGCTTGTAATACATCGTGATACAGTGGCGCACATGGCTGAATCCGATGACCGCGAGCGGCGACGCCGCCAGAGGAAGGAGAGGGTCTTGCACACGCGCATCTCGGAAGATCTGGACGAGGCACTCCAGGACGCGGCCCGCCGTCTGCGGGTGCCGGTCTCGAATCTGGTCCGCAACGTGCTCGAGGACGTCTTCGACGTGGTGGAGGCCGTGACCGAGAACGTCGGGGACTTCGTCGAGGACGTGGTCGAAGAGGCGCAGCATCTGGGCCGGCGCTGGGAAGGGCGCTTTCGCGAGCGAACGGCCGAGGCGAGGGCACGCCGGGTCGAGGTCGATCGCGACGAGGCGCGAGCGCCCGCGCCGAGAGCGGCCGCGTCGAGGTCGGCCGAGCGCGAATTCCCGGACGTCGCAGCGTGGCAGCCGCTGGTGATGAACACCGCGCAGGAGTGCGCGGGCTGCGGCCGCCAGATGCGCCGCGGCGACGACGCGTACCTCGCGGTGGGCGGAACCCGACCCGGCCCGCTCTTCCTGTGCCAGCCGTGCCTCCAGGATCTCTGAGCCCGGACACGGCGGCGAGAAATCGATTCCAGCTCGAAACTTCCGGGTGTAGGGTCTCCGCATACCCACCGGGAGGAAGCCATGCTTCGCACGACTGGTTTCTTGTTGGGTTCGAGCCTGGCTCTGATCAGCGCCTGTCAGCGCTCCGAGGTCGGCACGGACTCCACGCCGGACGTCGCGGCGGCCGCGCCCGTGCTCTCCGGGAGCTGGCACGTGGAGGGCATCACCGTCGAGAAGGATTCGGGCCGGATGCGGCAGATCTCCGGCACGATCATCATGATCGAGGAGGGCGGGAAGTACCGCTCGACCTTCGATCTCGAGACGATGCTTCCGAGCGGCGGTGGACCGACGCTGGCGGACGTGATCGGCGAGGGCGAGGGCACCGTCGCGGGTCGCGAGCTCTCCGGGACCGCGCGCACCCAAGTGGTGATCGCCGGAGCGCCGAACGTCGATCCGGGCTTTGCCTTCGTGCCGCGCTACGTGGGGACGCGAATCGTGTCGACCACGAAGGGCACGCTCGGCAACGACGGCACGATCTCGCTCTCGATCGAGAGCGAGCCCGCGCCCGGAGAGACCTACGCGGCGACGCGAACGACGCTCACGGGCACGTTCATCGCACCGCCTCGGGACGCCGCAGCCTCGGCGCCCTGAGCTCGACGCCCGGCTTGCGGGGCCTTCCGGTCTGCAGATCCGCGCCGTGTCGGCGCGAACGCCCTTGGAACGCCAGCGACGCGTGACGGGAAATCGAAAGCCGAGGCTATGATGGCCGTGACGATGCGCTGGCGCGACGGATCCGCTCATCAGAAGCTCCTCTACCTGGCGCTGGTCAGCGTCTACGTGCTCGGAGTCGTGCTGGTCAGCGCGAGCGCGCTCGAGCGCGTGGGCCGGCCGGACGTCGGATTCACGATGGACGGGCTCTCGCTCTCGCCCTCTCGCCGCGACGCCGCCGATTCCGGTCTGCGCGGCGGCGCGCGAATGCTCCGCGTGAACGGATTCGACGTGGCGGGTCAGTCGGTTCGTGCACAGGTCTGGCCGCGCCTGGTGCGCGAGGCGGGCAGGACCAACGAGCTCGTGGTCGAGAAGCCGGGCCGCGCGGTGAGCGAGATCTCGATCCCGGTGCGCGACCTGCACTGGGGCGACGTCGTCTACGCCGAGGGCGGCGCGGTGGCGCTCGGCGCGCTCTTCTTCCTGGTCGGCGCCGTGACCTTCGCGCTGCGTCCCTGGGCGGTCGAGAGCTGGGCGCTGCTCTCGCTCTGCTCGGTCGCTGCGGGATTTCTCACCATGTTGCTCTCTGGCGTCGGGCCGGCGAAGCCGGTGTACGTGATCTACTTCCGCTCCACGCTCGGCCTGCTGGCGGCCGTGCCGATCCACGCGGGGCTCGCGTTTCCCGTCGCGCACCCGTGGCTGCTGCGGGGACGACGGCGCGTGCTCTCGGTCATCTACGCGCTCGGCGTGCTGCACGCGGCGGCCCAGATCACCGCTTGGGCCACCGACTACGCGGGGTGGCTTCGCTACATCGGCATCGTCGACACGAGCCTGCTGCTCGCGGTCACGCTCTTCTTCGTCGGTCGCTGCGGCTTGCTCGCCCTGCGCGCGCGGGATCCGCTCGTCGCCCAGCGAGCGCGGATCCTGCTCGCCGGCGCGCTCTTCGGCATGTCGCTTCCGGTGGGCGTGCGCTTCGTCCAGGCGAGCCTCGGCATCCACGTGCTCGACATCCGAGTCGCGTACTGGACGCTCTCGATCCTGCTGCTCGCGCTGGCGCGCACGACGCTTCGCCACGAGCTGATGAACGCGCGCGTCGCGGCGCGACGCGCCGTGGTGTACGGAGCCGCGGTCGGAGCGCTCACGGTTCTCGCCGTGGCGCTGGTCGGGCTGTCCCCGTACCTGATGGCGGGAATGCTGCTTCCGCTGCTCTACGTCTGGCCGCGTTTCGAGTCGGTGCTGAACGCCTGGCTCTATCCCAAGCGCGTGAGGATGCCGCTGACGCTGCGCGGGATCGGCGAGGGCCTCGCGGAGGCGACGGACGTCGCCGCGGTGCTCGACGTCCTGTGCCAGGCGCCCGCACGACTGGCCGACGTCCGCGCGAGCTCGGCGTTCCTGTTCGCGGGCGTGGCCGGGCCGCACGAGCACCTGCGCGGCGCGAGCCAGCCCTCCGGCGACGCGCCGGCGCTCGCGCGCGAGCCGCTGATCGAGCTGATGATCACCACGCGCAAGGAGATCTTCCGCGAGCAGATCTCCGTCGAGCCGCAGTACGTGAACATCACGCGCGAGTGCTACGCCTGTTTCCAGCGCCTGGGCGCCGACCTGCTGCTGCCGATCCTCCGCGATGGTCGGGTGATCGGAGGCCTCGCGGTCGGATCCCGCGAGCGAGGCGACGTCTGGGAGCGGCTCGAGCTCGACGTGCTGCAGACGATCGTGCAGCAGGCCGTGCAGGCGCTGATCCGGATCGAGGCGACCGAACGGCTGCGCTCGCGCGAGCTCGAGTTCGCGGAGCTCAAGCGATTCTTCCCGCCGCAGATCATCGAGCAGGTCATGGCGCGCGGCGGCGCGGCGGAGCTGCGCTCGCAGCGCAAGCTCGTCACGGTCTGCTTCGCCGACCTGCGCGGCTTCACCGCCTTCTCGGAGAGCGTCGAGCCGGAGGAGGTGATGGCGACGCTGGGCGAGTATCACAACGCGATGGGCCGGCGCGTGACCGAGTTCGCCGGCACGCTCGAGCGCTTCGCCGGCGACGGCTTCATGGTCTTCTTCAACGACCCGGTCGAGCAGGCCGACCACGTCGAGCGCGCCGCGCGAATGGCGCTGGCGATGCGCGCCGACATCGCGCAGCTGCGCAGCGGCTGGGCGCACCGCGGCTACCGGATCGACGCGGGCATCGGCATCCATTCCGGCTACGCGACCTGCGGGTTCATCGGCTACGAGGGCCGGCGCGACTACGGCGTGATCGGGAACGTCACGAACCTGGCCGCGCGCCTCTCGGACGCCGCGAAGGGCGGCGAGATCCTCACCACCGCGACCGTCCGCGCGGAGCTGCGCGAGCGCTTCGGCTTCGAGCCCGTCGGCGAGCTCGAGATCGCCGGCTTCCACGCGCCGCAGGCCGCCTTCCGCTTGATTCCGGGCGAAGATGCGCGCTAACTACGAGAGAACCATGAAGCTGCTCCGACCCGCGCTGCTCTCGCTTCCGCTTCTCACCGGCTGCTTCGTGAACGTGAAGATCCCGCTCGACACCGACCTCGATCGCACCGAGCTCGGCGCGAAGGTCGGCGAGTCCTCGGCGCAGAGCATCCTCTGGCTGGTCTTCTGGGGCGACTCCGGAACCCAGGCCGCGGCGCGGCAGGGCGGGATCACCACCATCACGCACGCAGACCGGCAGATCCTCACGATCCTGTTCGGCGTGTACGCGCGCGAGACGACGATCGTCTACGGGGACTAGGTGGTTCGGACCGCGGTCGTCGCAGCGGCGCTACTTCTCTGCGGCTGCCTGCGCGGCGCGGTCTACACGCACGTCACGCGGCCGCTCACGACGAACTTCGACCGCACGCCCGTCGCGGATGGCTTCGTCGCGAAGGGGGACGTGAAGGAGCTGCGCTACAACAGCTACCTGCGCGTGATCTGGGACGTGAACTCGATCGGCGCGCTCGCGAAGCAGGAGGGGCTCGGCGAGCTCTACTACGCGGACCTCGAGACGTTCTCTGTGCTCGGCATCTGGACGCAGTACCGCGTACACGTGTACGGCCGCAAGCGGGAAGCGTCGCCTTGAGCCGCAGGGCGCGCGTATGATTCGCCAATGAAGATCGAGACGCTGGCGTTCGGCTTCGGGCTGATCGAGGGGCCGCGCGTGGACCCGGCCGGGAATCTGTACTTCAGCGACGTGACGAATGGTGGCGTGTTCCGGCGCTCGCCGAGCGGCGCGATCGAGACGGTCGTGCCGCGTCGGCGAGGCGTCGGCGGGATCGCGATCCACGCGGACGGCGGGATCGTGATCTCGGGCCGGAACGTCTGCCACGTCCGCGACGGAGCGACGCGAGTCCTCTTCGCGCGCGACGACGTTCCCGGCTGGAACGACCTGTTCACCGACGCGCAGGGGCGCGTCTACACCGGCTCGATGCTCTCGAACCCGTTTGGCGACGAGCGCGAGCGCAAGCTCGGCGAGTGCTTCCGGATCGAAGCCGAGGGCCGGGCGACGCCGCTCTACGGCGGCGTCTCGCTCTCGAACGGAATCGGCTTCTCGCCCGACGGCCGGCGCATCTACCACAGCGACACCGCGATCGCGCGCGTGCACGTGCACGAGCTCGACGCCGCCGGGCGCGCGAAGCCGCTCGCGCCGATTCTCGTCGCAGGCAGCCCCGACGGGCTCGCGGTCGACTCCGAGGGCTGCGTGTGGGTGGCGCTCTACCGCGAGGGGGCGATCGCCCGCTTCGCGCCCGACGGCTCCCCCGATCGGCGCATCGAGGTGCCCGCGAAGGCCGTCACCAGTCTGTGTTTCGGCGGTCCGGATCTGCGCGACCTGTACGTGGTCAGCGCCGACAACACGGAGGACCCGTCGCGAAACGGCTCGATCTTCCGCATGCGCAGCGACGTCGCGGGGCTCGCGGCGCCGCTCGCGCGGATCTGAGCGGGGACCGCCTTGGCGGGCGTGCTCGACGGAATCCGCGTGCTGGACTTTGGCCGCTACATTGCCGGCCCCTGGTGCGCCGCGCTGCTCGGCGACCTGGGCGCGGAGGTGATCCGCGTCGACAAGCGCGGGGGCAGCGAGGATCGCTTCGTCGGACCGGTGGCGGACGGCGGCGAGGGCGCGCTCTACCTGCAGGCGAACCGGAACGAGAAGGGCATCACGCTCGATCCGATGCACCCCGCCGGGCGCGAGGTCGTGCGCCGACTCGTCGCGACGGCGGACGTCGTCGTCGCGAACCTGCCGCCGCAGACGCTCGCCGCGATGGGGCTCGACTGGCCGACGCTGGGCGCGCAGCGGCCGACGCTCGTGCTCACCACGATCTCGGCGTTCGGCAGCGGCGGGCCGTACTCGCGAAAGCTCGGCTTCGACGGCATCGGCCAGGCGATGTCGGGGTCGATGTACCTCTCCGGAGCTCCGGGCGAGCCGACGAAAGCCTACGTGCCCTGGGTCGACTTCGGCACCGCGGCCAATGCCGCGCTCGCGACCGTCGCGGCGCTGTACGCGCGCAAGGCCACCGGGCGCGGCCAACACGTGGAAGCGTCACTGCTGCAGACCGCGCTCACGGTCTCGAACGCGCCGCTCGTCGAGCAGCGGGTTCGCAAGCTCGACCGCGTCGCGACCGGGAACCGCAGCCAGATCGCCGGGCCCAGCGACGCGTTCCGCACCCGGGACGGCTGGATCCTCGCGCAGGTGATCGGACAGCCGCTGTTCGAGCGCTGGTGCGGCCTGGTCGGAGAGCCGGAGCTCCGCTCGGATCCGCGCTTCGCAAGCGACGCATCCCGCGGCGAGAACGGCGCGATCCTGTCCGAGCGCATGGCGCGCTGGTGCGCGGAGCGCACCACGCGCGAGGCGCTCGCGGAGCTCGACGCCGCGAACATCCCCGCCGGCCCCGTCTACTCGCCGCAAGCCGCGGTCGACGACCCGCACGTGAACCAGGCTCGGATCCTGCGCGACGTGGACTTCCCGGGCCTCGCCGTCCCCGCGCCGATCTCCGACACGCCGGTGCGCTTCTCCGCGAGCAGCGTTGGAATCCGCGCTCGCGCGCCGCTGCTCGGCGAGCACACGGAGGCCGTTCTGGCCGAGCTCGGCTATTCGAAGTCCGAGATCGCGGAGCTTCGAGCGCAGCGCGCGATCTAGCCGCGCCCGCGAGAGCGCCGGCTAACGCTTCTTCCCGCGCTTCTTGTGCGCCTTCTGGGCCTTGCGCTTCTCGCGCTGCGCCATCGCCTTCTGCGCGCGCTGCGCCTTCCGGTTGCCGAGCATCCCGCCCATTCCCGGCAGGCCGGCGAGCGCCGATGGATCGAAGCCTGCCGGAAGCTGCCCCGCGCCGCCGCCGCCGCCGCCGAACATCCGCCCGACGCCCGGGATCTTCGAGAGCAGCCCGCCGCCGATTCCGCCGCCGCCGAGCTGGCTCATCATCTGGCGCATCTGGGCGAAGCGCTGCAGCAGGCCGACCAGATCGGTGACCTTCGTGCCCGACCCGCGCGCCACGCGGTTCTGGCGCGACGAGTTCAGAAGCTCGGGCCGCTTGCGCTCGGCGGGCGTCATCGAGGTGATCATCGCCTCGATCCGCCGCAGCTCCTTGGGATCGACGCTCGCGCCCTCGGGCATCATCTCGCTCATCCCGGGGATCTTCGCGAGCAGGTCGCCGAGCGACCCCATCTTCTGCAGCGTGCGCAGCTGGGTCAGGAAATCCTCGAGCGTGAACTGCCCGCGCAGCATGCGCTCGGCGTCCTTCTCGGCGACCTCGACGTCGACGACCTCCTCGAAGTCCTGCATCAGGCCGACCACGTCGCCCATGCCGAGGATGCGCTGCGCCAGGCCCTCGGGCCGGAACGCCTCCAGCTTGTCGATCGCCTCGCCGACGGTGACGAAGCGGACCGGCACGCCCGTCGCGGCCCGGATCGCCAGCGCCGCGCCGCCGCGCGAGTCTCCGTCCAGCTTGGTCAGGATCAGCCCGTCGAGCGGGATGCGCGCTGCGAAGCCGCGAGCCACGTTCACCCCTTCGCGGCCCATCATCGCGTCACAGACCAGTGTCGTGTGCTCGGGCCGGGTGCGTGCGGAGATCTGCTCCAGCTCGACCATCAGCTCGTCGTCGATCTGCAGGCGTCCGGCGGTGTCGAGGATCACCGTGTCGAAGCGGTTCGCTCGCGCGTACGCGACGGCTTCGGCGCAGATCGCCGGGGCGTCGTCGCCCTCGCGCGTGAACACCTCGACGCCCACCTTCTCGCCGAGTACGCGAAGCTGCTCGCGCGCCGCGGGCCGGCGCACGTCGGCGGCGACCAGCAGCGGCTTCTCGCCCTGCTTCTTGAGATTGCGCGCGAGCTTCGCGCAGGTGCTCGTCTTGCCGGTGCCCTGCAGGCCGAGCATCATCAGCACGCGCGTGCGACCCTTCGCAGGCTCGAACGGAGCTCCGGCGCCCATCAGCGCGACCAGCTCCTCGTAGCAGGCCTTGGTGAAGTGGTCGCCGGGCGTCACGCGCAGCTTCTGGCCGCTCTTCCGGCCCGCCTCGAGCCGGACGATCTCGCCCTTGCAGCGCTCGCTCACCTTAGCCAGGAATTCGCGCACGATGCCGAGGTCGACGTCGGCCTCGAGCAGCGACGTTCGGACCTCCGCGAGCGCCCCCGCGATGTTCTCGTCGCTGAGCTCCGCCACGCCACGGAATCGATTGCGCGCGTTCTTGAAGCCTTGGCTGAGCGTCTCCAGCATCGCGCGGCAGGCTAGCAAAGACAGGAGGCCTCCGGCCCCCGTTTGAATTCCTTTCCGGGGCTGTGCCAGAGTACGGCGCGACTTGGGCACGAACGTCGAGGCGCACATCACGGGCACCGTCTTCAAGATCGAGGTCTCGATCGGGACGACGGTTCACGAGGCCGACGTGCTCGTGATTCTCGAGTCGATGAAAATGGAGTTGCCCGTCGAGGCACCCGCGGATGGCCGCGTGGCGAAGATCCTCGTCGAGGAAGGTCAGAGCGTGGAAGAGGGCGACGTGCTCGTCGTCCTCGAGTGAGGAGAGACATCATGGGTCTACTGGACGGCAAGGTCGCGATCATCACTGGCGCGGGCGGCGGACTCGGGCGCTGCCACGCGCTCCTGCTCGCGAAGGAAGGCGCGGCCGTCGTCGTGAACGACCTGGGCGGGTCGCGCGACGGCAAGGGCGGCTCGAGCTCGATGGCCGATCAGGTCGTGAAGGAGATCCAGGCCGCGGGCGGACAGGCCGTCGCGAACTACGACTCCGTCGCGACCGTCGCCGGCGGCGAGAACATCTGCAAGACCGCCATCGACGCGTTCGGCAAGGTCGACATCCTGGTGAACAACGCCGGGATCCTGCGCGACATGACGCTGATCAAGACCGACGAGGCGTCCTGGGACATCGTCGTGCAGGTGCATCTGAAGGGCACCTACTGCGTGACGCGCCCCGTCTTCACGCACATGAAGGAGCGCGGGCAGGGCGGCGTGATCGTGAACACGAGCTCGACGTCGGGCTTGATCGGGAACTTCGGCCAGTGCAACTACGGCGCGGCGAAGGCCGGAATCGCGGGCTTCACCCGCTGCCTCGCGCTCGAGGGCAAGAAGTACGGCATCCGCGTCTGGGGGCTCGCGCCCGTCGCCGTCACGCGCCTGACCGAGGACCTGCCCGGAATGGGCAGCGACCAGGTGAAGGAAGCGCTCGGCCCGGACAAGGTCTCGCCGGCGGTGCTCTACATGGTGAGCGACCTGTCGAAGGACAAGACCGGCAAGTTCCTGTTCGCCGGCGGCACGAAGGTGGCCGAGCTGAAGATCGTCGCGTCCGAGGGCGTGAAGAACCCCAAGGGCGTGACCGCGCAGGACATCGCGGCGGCCGAGGACAAGGTCTTCCTGCCCGACGTCCCGTTCAACATGATGGGCTGAGCGGAGCTCAGCGCCCGCGTTCGAGCTCCGAGAGGATCGCCTCGCGCTCGTCGGCAATCCGCAGCAGCGGCTGCCGGCGCAGCGCGGCGACCTCCGGGGCGGTGTAGTCCACGAAGTCGCCCGGGACGTTTGCTGCGTCGAAGCGGCGCACGATCCAGCCGAGAAGCTGCGCGACCTCGGCGTCGCTTAGCGGGGCGTTTGCGACGCCGGGCACGCGCACGATGAAGGCGCGACCCGCGGGCGTCGCGAGAAAACCCGCGATCACGCCGGGGAACGGAGGCACCGCCCCGGGGATGCCGCTCCCGTCCGGGCGGTGGCAGCCCTGGCAGCGAAGCATGTAGTTGTTCTCCGGAGTCTCGGCGGCTGCGCTCGTCGCCAGGACGGCGGTGCCGAGCAAGAAGAGCCATGCCGTCGCGTGCGCCTTCACCGGCGCCGACTCTCCCGCGGCGTCGCGCCGCGGTCAAGTCGTGCAGGTCGCGGATTCGCGGCCGGCCGACTACCTTGGCCGCGTGGCCGAGCTGAAGCTCCGTGCGGTCCCGGATCCGGCCCCTGCGGCGCAGATTTCGCCGGTGCCAGCCGTGTCCGGCAACCCGTACACGTCGATGGCGCCCCGCTTCGGGCGCATCGCCACGCTCTTCGGCCGACGCTTCTTCGCGCACTTCGACTTCGAGCCCGGCGACGCGGCGCGGCTCTCGGACCTCGACCGGCACGGCGCGGTCGTCTACGTGATGCGCTACAGCTCGCGGCTCGACTACTTCCTGTTCAACTGGCTGTTCCTGCTGCGCGGGATCCGCCTGTCGTCGTTCGCCAACGGCATCAAGTTCTTCTACTACCGGCCGTTCGGCGAGGCGCTGCGCCTGCTCGCGAAGGGCGTGAGCGAGCGCCTGCGGCGCGGCACGAGCGGAATGCGCGAGCGCAGCATCGTGCAGATCCGCCAGTGCGTGCGCGAGGGCGGCTCGGCGTTCCTGTTCCTGCGCACCGACAAGATCCGCACGCGCGTGCGCGGAAAGCGCGGCGCGCTGCGCGAAGGGCGAACGGAGCTCGACTATCTGCGCGAGGTGGTCGACGCCGCGTTCAACAGCCCCGTGCCCGTGTCGCTGGTGCCGCTCGCGCTCTTCTGGCGCAAGGGCGCGCGGCCCGAGCGGCCGTTCCTGAACCTGTTCTACGGCGGCAACGAGCGGCCGAACGACTTCGGAAAGGTGGTCGGGTTCCTCTGGAACTACCGGAACCTGGCGGTCCGCGTGGGGCAGCCGATCGATCTGCGCGGCTTCGTCGACACCCATCGCGGCTCCGGCCGCGAGCGTGTGGTGAAGCAGGTGCGCCGGTCGCTCTTGATCTTCCTGCGCCGCGAGGAGAAGCCCGTCGTCGGCGCGCCGCTGCCGAGCTTCGCGCGCGTGCAGGAGGCGGTGCTCGACGACGGAGAGGTGCGGCGGGTGATCGACGAGCAGGCGCGCGAGAAGCGCCGCTCGCGCGCGCGGATCGAGACCCGGGCGCGGAAGAACCTGGCCGAGATCGCGGCGTCGCCGAGCCCGACCATGCTCGCGGTGCTCGCGGTGCTCGTGGAGCGCCTGTTCAAGCGGCTCTTCACGCGCATCGACGTGCTCGGGCTCGAGCCCGTGGTCGAGGCCGCAAAGTTCCACCCGCTGGTGCTCGTGCCCAGCCACCGCTCGCACTTCGACTACCTGATCCTGTCCTGGCTCTTCTACCAGAACCACCTCGTGCCGCCGCAGGTCGCCGCCGGGATCAATCTGGCGTTCTGGCCGCTCGGGCCGATCTTCCGCCGCGCCGGCGGGTTCTTCCTGCGCCGCAGCTTCGACGGCGATCCGCTCTACACCGCGGTGTTCCGCGGCTACGTCCAACACCTGATCAAGGCCGGGGTCACGCAGGAGTTCTTCATCGAGGGCACGCGCTCGCGCACCGGCAAGACGCTGCGCCCGCGGCTCGGCATGCTGCGAATGGTGCTCGAGGCGTACGCGCGCGGCGCGCGCCAGGACGTGTACCTGGTTCCGGTCGGCTTCACCTACGAGCGGCTGGTCGAGGAGAGCTCGATCGCGAGCGAGCGCGGCGGCGCGCGCAAGCAGCGCGAGTCGCTGCTCGCGCTGCTGCGGGCGGGCAGCGTGCTGCGCCGCCGACACGGCAGCGTGACGGTTCGCTTCGGCGAGCCGATCTCGCTCGCGCGCCATCTCGGCGATTCGGTGCCGCGCCGCCAGTCACCGGGTCAGATCCCGGACCTTCGCGCGGTGACGTCGAGATTCGGCGTGGAGATCTCGCGCTCGATCGACGCGTTGATCACGGCCGAGCGCTCCGCCGTCGCGGCGGCCGCGCTGCTGGGCCAGCCCGCAAGCGCCCTGCGCGAAGAGGAGCTGCGCGAGCGCGTGGTCGAAGTCGCGCGGCTGCTCGAGCTGCTCGGCGTGCCGTTCTCGGAGTCGCTCGAGCGCTGCATCGCGAGCGGCCGGGCCGAGGCGGCGACAGATCCGCTCGAGCAGGCCGGCAGCGTGGTTCGCGTGGAGTCTCCGCGCGGCGATCTGGTGCGGATCGCGGACGGAATGCGCGGCGCGCTCGACCTGTACCGCGCGACGCTCGGCCACGCGCTGGTCTGGCCGGCTGCGCTCGCGCTCGCGCTCTCGGAGCCGCGCACGCGCGATGCCGCGTTCCGAGTGGCGTCGAGCTGGCTCGACCTGTTCGCCGACGAGTACTTCGCGGTCGAAGGCGACGAGAGGCAAGAGCGGCTTGCGCGCGTGCTCGCGCACCTGATCGCGCGCGGCTGGGTCGACGAGACGCCCGCGGCCGAGCTTCGGCCGACCGCAGCGGGAGAGCCGTGGCTGGCGTTCCTGCGCGCCCAGCTCCAGCCGCTGATCGAGGCGTACCAGGCCGTCGCGCGCGTGGTGCTCGATGCAAAGGGGACCGGCGAGCGGGGCGCGCTGCTCGAGCGCGCGCGCGCGGCGCAGAGGGAGGCCCTGCTCGTCGGCGAGGCGCGCCATCCCGAAGGCGATTGCGCCGTCGCCGCGGGGAACGCGCTCGAGTGGCTGGTGCGCGACGGGATCCTGGTCGTCGGCCCGAAGCGGGAGCGGGGCACAGCGAGCTACGAGCCCGGACCCGCGTTCGGCTCGCTCGAGCCACGACTCGCTCGCCTGGCAGCCGCCACCACGCTCCGATAGAGTCGCGGGCCCATGGCACTCGGCGTCAAGCGATCGGCGGAAGGCACGCAGGTTCTGCGCTTCGGATTCCCCAAGGGGTCGCTGCAGGACATGACGGCCTCGCTCTTCGCGGGCGCCGGTTATCGCATGAGCTTCCCGGAGCGGTCGCTGTACCCGACGATCGACGACCCGGAGATCGAGTGCGTGCTGATCCGCGCGCAGGAGATCGGCCGCTACGTCGGCGAAGGCGTGCTCGACGCCGGGATCACCGGCTTCGATTGGATCCAGGAGAGCCGCTCGAAGCTGCGGGAGCTCGCCGATCTGCGCTACTCGAAGACGAGCTTCCGCCCGACGCGCTGGGTGCTCGCGGTTCCCGAGAGCTCGCCGATCAAGAGCGCGAAGGACCTGGCGGGAAAGCGCATCGCGACCGAGGCGGTCGAGCTGGTGAAGAGCTGGCTGAAGAAGAACGGCGTGAAGGCGACCGTGGAGTTTTCCTGGGGCGCCACGGAGGTCAAGCCGCCGCTTCTCGCCGATGCGATCGTCGACGTGACCGAGACGGGATCGAGCCTGCGCGCCAACAAGCTGCGCATCGTCGAGACGCTGCTCGAGAGCACGCCGCGCCTGATCGCGAACAAGGAGGCCTGCAAGGATCCCTGGAAGCGCCGCAAGCTGGACCGCCTGGCGCTGATGCTCTCCGGCGCGATGAACGCGCAGGGCAAGGTCGGCCTGATGCTGAACTGCCCGAAGGACAGCCTGGCGAAGATCCTGGCGCTGCTGCCCGCGCTCTCGTCGCCCACGGTCTCGCCGCTCGCCGACGGAAAGATGGTGGCGATGAACACGATCATCGACGAGGCGATCGCGCGCGACCTGATCCCCGACCTCGCCGACGCCGGCGCCACCGGCATCGTCGAGTTTCCGATCTCGAAGCTGATCTACTGAGAGGAGGCTCCCCGTGCCTCGGCTTCTGGTCCGCGCCGGACTCGTCGTCGCCCTCGTCGCCGCTCCGCTCTGGGCGCGCGCCGAGCCGCCCTCGGGGAGCTACACCATCCACTCTGAACCACCCCGGGTTCCCCGGAGACTCGATTAGTTGAGTCCGGCCTCCATGACCGGAGCTTCTTCTCGTCCCGCATAGTACTTCGCCTCGATCTCGACGGGC
>VGRW01000075.1 GCA_016875225.1 Deltaproteobacteria bacterium | reverse complement strand
GAACCCATTTGCGCAGCGTCTCCGCCGTGCAACCGATCTTCGCCGCGATCGAGCCGATCGCCTCCCACTCCGAGCCGTACTTGCTCTTGTGCTCGAAGACCAGCCGAACCGATCGCTCCCGGACCTCAGGTGAGAACTTGCTCTTCCTTCCCATCGCTCCATCCTCTCAAGGAATGGAGCCTCCGGGAAAGCCGGGGCGATTCAAACGTCATCGTCCCCAGGCAGAGCGACGGCACGCGGATCCCCGTTCGACCCAGAGCTCGTCTGTCCATGCGCGCTCTCCTCGCTATGCTCGCGGTGTGTCCAAGCCGATGCCCTGGGCGGAGCTCGAGAGCCTGTTGCTCCAGGACTGCCGTGTCTTCACGGTGAGCCGGACGCTCGCTCGCTCGCCGCACACCGGCGAGCCGCACCCATTCTATCGGATCGATGCCGCCGACTGGGTGAACATCCTCGCGCTCACCGACGAGGACGAGATCGTGATGGTGCGGCAGTACCGGCACGGCGAGCGCGACGTGACGCTCGAGATCCCGGGCGGGATCGTCGATCCGGGCGAGAGCTTCGCCGAGGCGGCCGCGCGCGAGCTGCTGGAGGAGACCGGCTATCTGGCAGGAGAGGTCGTCCGGCTGGGCGCCGTGAATCCGAATCCGGCCCTGTTCGGCAACCGCACCGAGACCTACGTCGCGCGCAGCGTGCGGCGCGTGGCCGAGATCCGCAACGGCCACACCGAGGAGACCGTGGTCGAGCTGATTCCGCGCGGCGAGCTTCGCGATCAGGCGCGCTCGGGCCGGATCAGCTCGGCGCTCGTGATCGCGGCGCTCTACTGGTTCGAGCTGCACACCTCGGGCGAGTAGATGCGCGCGCGGCGCCTGGCCTGCGCGGCCCTGCTGCTCTGCGCCGGAGCGGTGTTGGCTCGCGCGGACGCCGCGCGAGCGCCGCTTCGCGTCGGCACGAGCGGCGACTACGCGCCGTTCTCGAAGGACGGGCAGGGCTTCGACGTCGACACGGCGCGGTTGCTGGCCGCCTCTCTCGGCCGGGAGCTCGAGCTGGTGCCGTTCCGCTGGCCGGAGCTCGAGGCGCGGGTGCGACGCGGAGACTTCGACGTCGCGATGAGCGGCGTGACCTGGCGCCCGGAGCGCGACGTGACCGGGCGCATGAGCCTGGTCGTCGCGATCGGCGGGCCGTGCTGGATCGGCGCTTCGACACCGAAGAGCGTCGCGGTGAATCGCGGCGGCGTGCTCGAGCGCTTCGCGCGCGCGCATTTTCCCGGCGCGCGCATCGAGACGGTCGACGCGAACCTATCGCTTCCCGAGCGGCTGGCGAGCGGGGCGGTCGAGGCGATCGTGACCGACAGCTTCGAGCTCGCGGCCTTCGCGCGCGCGAGCGACGCGAGGCACTGCGAGCCGGCGCGCGACCGCAAGGTCTGGTGGGTCGCGCCCGCGCACGAGGCCGAGCTCGGCCCCGCGCTCGACGCGTTCAGCCGCGCGCGCGAGCCCGAGCTCGCGAAGCTTCGCGAGCGCTGGTTCGGCGTCGCGCGTCCGCTGGCCGAGGCCGATCGCCTGATCGACCTGATCGCGCGACGGCTCGCGTACATGCCCGCCGTCGGCGCCTGGAAGCGGGAGAACGGCCGGCCGATCGCGGACCCGGAGCAGGAGGCCCGTGTGCTGGCGGACGTCGCTTCGCGCGCGCGGGCGCTCGGGCTCGAGGCCGGCCCGGTGCGCGAGCTCTTCGCGCTCGAGATCGACCTCGCAAAGCGAGTGCAGAGCCGGGTCGTCCTCGCGCCGGGCGGGCTCGACCTGGCCACGCAGATCAGGCCTGCGCTCGCGGAGCTCGCCAGCCGCCAGCTCGAGTCGCTCTCGCTTGCGCGTCCGATCGCGCCGGGCGCGCTCGACGGCGCGACGCTCGAGCCTCTGCGCGAGTGGCTCGAGCCCGCGGAGGTCTCCGAGCTCGCAGGCGTACTCGCAAGAATTCGTTGAAGTTTCGGGCGAACTCGTGGAGAATTCAGGCGAGCCAGAAGAGGAGGCTGCCCATGGGCCTGATCGCTCAGCTCTTGGAAAGGCGCTCACCGGTGATGCACATCGTGAGCCCGCACCAGATGGTCGCCGACGCGGTCGCGATCATGGCCACGCGCAAGGTCGGCGCGGTCCCGGTCGTCGAGGACGGCCACCTCGTCGGCATCTTCAGCGAGCGCGACGTGATCCGCCGGGTCGTCTGGCTGAACCGCTCGCCCGACAAGACGCAGATCGGCGAGGTCATGACTCCCGGGCCGCTGACCGCGTCACCGAGCGACGAGCGCGCGCTGGCCGTGCGCAAGATGGTCGGCATCGGCTGCCGCCACCTGCCGGTGGTCCAGCACGGCGCGCTCGTCGACATGCTCTCGATCCGCGACCTGCTCTTCGGCGAGCTCGAAGAGCGCTCCGCCGACGTCGAGTCCCTGCGCCGCTACATCGACGGAAGTTACTAAGCGGGGCCCGGCGCGGCGAAGCCGCGCCACCCGCACTCCGCTCGGCTTCGCCTCGCTGCGCGCTTCGCTTGCCGCGGGGCCCGGCGCGGCGAAGCCGCGACTCTGCTCTCCTGATTCTCCAACTCCGAAACCGCGCGCTCCGCCTCTGCGGCCGGGCCGGGCGGCGACGAGGAGGGTCGAGGGGTCCTCCCCGAGGGGACCCCCGAGGAGCCGCCCGGCCCGGCCGCAGAGGCCACCGAGGTGACCGCTACGACTTCCGCTATCGTGCCCACTCCAATGCGTGTCGCCCTCGCACAGATCAACCTCACGATCGGCGACTTCGCCGGCAACCTGCGAAGGATCCGCGACTCGCTCGTCCGCGCGCGCGAGCAGCGAGCCGATCTGCTGGTGCTGCCGGAGCTCGGCATCTCGGGCTATCCACCGGGCGACCTGCTGGAGCGGCCGAGCTTCCTGCGCGACCACACGCGCGCGCTCGAGGAGCTCGTCTCCGAGTCGCGCGAGATCGCGATCCTGACCGGCGCGATCCTGCCCGCGCCCGAGGGCGGGCCCAAGCGCATCTCGAACTCCGCGGTGCTCCTCGATCGCGGCGAGATCGCGCACGTGCAGGCGAAGACGCTGCTGCCGACCTACGACATCTTCGACGAGTCGCGCTACTTCCAGCCCGCCGCGGAGCGGCGCGTGTTCCGGTTCCGCGAGCGCACGATCGGCATCGCGATCTGCGAAGACCTGTGGAGCGGCGCGTTCTGGGGGCCGCGGCGCCCGTATCCGATCGACCCGGTCGAGGAGCTCGTCGCGCAGGGAGCCGAGCTGATCCTGGCGATCTCGGCCTCGCCCTGGGAGCAGCGCAAGATGGCGCTGCGCGAGGCGATGGTCCGCGACGCGGCGCGAAGGCACCGCGTGCCGTTCGTGTTCGTGAACCTGGTCGGCGGAAACGACGAGCTGGTCTTCGACGGCACGAGCTTCTGCGTCGACGCCGACGCGCGCGTCACGACGCGGCTCGCGCGCTTCGAGGAGGACTTCGCGGTCGTCGATCCGTTCGCGGTCGGCGCGCCCGAGGTCGCGGCGCTCGAGCCCGACGTGGAGCAGCTCGAGCGGGCGCTCGTGCTCGGCATCCGCGACTACCTGGGAAAGCTGGGCCTGCGGCGGGCGGTGATCGGGCTCTCGGGCGGGATCGACTCCGCGGTGACCGCACACCTGGCCGCGCGCGCGCTCGGGCCCGAGAACGTGCTCGGCGTGCTGATGCCCGGGCCGTTCTCGTCCGAGCACAGCATCACCGACGCCGAGGCGCTCGCGCGCGCGCTCGGTGTCGAGACGCGCACCGTTCGCATCGACACGCTCTACAAGGACTACCTGGAGCAGTTCCGCAATCTGTTCGGCGCGCGCGAGAGCTACGGGCTCACGCAGGAGAACGTGCAGGCGCGGATCCGCGGGGCGCTGCTCATGGCGGTCTCGAACTTCGAGAACCGGATCGTGCTGGCGACCGGGAACAAGAGCGAGCTCTCCGTGGGCTACACCACGCTGTACGGCGACCTGGTCGGCGGGCTCGCGGTGATCGGCGACGTGCTGAAGCGCGACGTCTACGCGCTGGCGCGGCACGCCAACCGCGACGCGCCGCGAATCCCGGGCGGCTCGATCTCGAAGCCCCCGTCGGCCGAGCTCGCGCCGGGCCAGAAGGACGAGGACGCGCTGCCGCCGTACCCGGTCCTGGACGAGGTGCTCCACCAGGCGATCGAGCTCGGCCTGCCCGGCGACGAGATCGAGCCGCCGCACGGCGCGACGCGCGAGACCGTGGCGTGGATCCTGCGCCAGATCGACCGCAACGAGTACAAGCGCCGCCAGGCGCCGGTCGTGCTGCGCGTCTCGCAGAAGGCCTACGGCAGCGGCCGTCGCGTCCCGATCGTGCATCGCAGCGGCTGGGGCGTCTAGGTCGGATGCGCCGTGCCGGTGCGCTCGCGCTCGTACTTGCGCTCTCCGCGGCCTGTGCGGGGCTCTTCGTCCGCAGCGAGGACCCGCGCCTCGCGGCCTGGAAGGCGCAGGCCAGCGAGCTTCGCGGGCTCGAGTTCGAGTCCGGCGTGCGGCTCGAGTGGGTTCGCGCGTCTGCCTTCCCCGAGGTGATCCGCGCCGAGCTCGACGGCACCTACACGCCCGAATCCGCGCGGCGCTACCGCGACGCCTACGCCGCGCTCGGCGTCTTCCCACCGGACATCGACCTGGTCGAGACGATGATCGCGCTGCAGTCGCAGGCGATCGCGGGGATGTACAGCCCGCACCGGCGCACGCTCTTCGTGCTCGACTCGCTCGCGGGCTCGACGAAGGGCGACGACATCGGCCAGTCCCAGATCGTCGTCCACGAGCTGGTGCACGCGCTTCAGCAGCAACACTTTTCGGAGACGCTCGAGCTGCTGATCCGGCTACGCCGCCAGGACGACGTGGTCGGCGCGCTCGCCGCGGCCGTCGAGGGGGATGCGACGTTCGCGATGCTCGGCGTTCGCGAGGCGGTCCACGGAGCGGGCGGCCGCGACGAGGCGACCGCGGCGATCGTGCGCGAGAGCATGCTCGCCGAGCGCACGCGCGCGGGCGGACCGCTCGCCGCAGCACCTCGCCTGTTGCGCGAGTCGCTGATTTTCCCGTACGCCCGGGGAACGCCGCTCGCGGCCGCGCGCTTCGCGAGGGACGGAGTCGCGGGGCTCGATGCCGCGCTTCGCGATCCGCCGCTCTCGACCGCGCGCGTGCTGGCACCCGAAGACGATGATCCGGTCGAGTTCGTGCGGCTGCCGCAGGCGCTGCTCGGCGAGTGGCTGGCGCCGCGCGGCTGCGCGCTCGGCGACGACAACGTCGCCGGCGCGCTGACGCTGCAGGTGCTCTTCGACACGTACGGCTCGAGCGCCGACGTCGCCTCGCTGATCCGCGGCTGGAGCGGCGACCGCTTCCTGCAGATCGACTGCGTCGAGAGCTGGGAGCTGGTCTGGCTCACGCGCTGGGACTCGCAGGCGGACGCCTCGCGCTTCGCCTCGGCGTACCGCGAGATCGCAGACGCGATCGCCGCGAGCGCGAAGCTCTCGGGCGCGCCCGAGATCGTCGTGCGCGATCGGGCCGCGCTCGTCGTCACGCCCGGGCTCCGCGCGCTCGCCGACGCGATCCTCGCCGATGGCGAGATCCGCGCCTACGCGCGCTTCGCGGACTGGCGAGCCGACGACTGCTTTCCGGAGAGCCCGTGTCCGGTGGCCGGCGAGAGTTGGGCTATCCTCCCGCTCCGCGCGCCCGTAGCTCAGCTGGATAGAGCAGCGGACTTCTAATCCGCAGGTCGCTGGTTCGAGTCCAGCCGGGCGCGCCAACGGATCCTCTGCTGCCGGAGAGCCATGAAGACCACCGCACGCCTCGGAGCAGCTCTCGCACTCGCGATCCTGCTCGGCTGCGCATCGAACGACGCGCCGCCGCGGCTGCACAACACCTCGATGATCGGCGTCGACGAGCACCGCCAGACGACCAGCGGCGAAACGTACGAGGCGATCCAGTACGTGAACGACCCGATCGAGGGCTTCAACCGCGGCAGCTTCGGCTTCACCCGAGCCGTCGTCGACTGGTTCGTCCGGCCGATCGCGATCGGCTGGCGCACGGTGTTTCCGCAGCCGGTGCGAAACAGCATCGACCGCTTCGCGTACAACATCGCCTGGCCGGATCGCTTCGTGAGCCTGCTGCTGCAGGGAAGGCCCGTGAGAGCGGGGATCGAGACGGGGCACTTCCTGGTGAACTCGACGGTCGGAATCGCCGGGCTCTTCGACGTCGCGAAGCCGCTGGGCATCCCGACCTACCGCGAGGACGTCGGGCAGGCGTTCGGAAAATGGGGCTTCGAGCCCGGCTTCTACCTGTTCCTGCCGATCATGGGCCCGAGCAGCGGCCGCGACGGGCTCGGCCGGATCTTCGACACGGCCCTCTCGCCCGCGACCTACATTCCGGGCGCCGGGCTCGTGTTCACCTTCAACGCCTTCAGCTCGCGCGTGCGCACCTACGACATGCTGACCCAGAGCGGCACCGACCTGTATCTGCCGGTGCGCACACTCTGGGCGATCAATCGCGAGATCCAGGTCAGCGACTACCAGATCCCCGAGCTCGCCTGGGCCGAGGCGAATCCGAATCCGTCGCTCGGCATCATGCTCACCAAGCTCGACGATCCGGACTTCCCGCGCGAGCAGGACGGCTACGAGGTCGAGGCCGCCGCGACCGGCGAGGACCTTCCGTACTCGCTCTGGCTGCAGGAGAAGCCCGCGCCGCTGGTCTTCATCATTCCGGGAATCGGCTCGCACCGCTCGGCGACCAACGCGGTCAAGCTCGCGGAATCCGCTTGGAAACGCGGCTACTCGGCGGCCATCGTCAGCAATCCCTTCAACCCCGAGTTCATCCTGTCCGGGCTCTCCGCGACCTATCCGGGCTACACGCCGAGCGACGCGGAGGACCTGTACCGCGCGCTCGGGGAGATCCGCGCCGACATCGAACGGCGCAGCCCCGGCCGGGTCACGTCCGCTTCCCTGATGGGCTACTCGCTGGGCGGGATCGCGGCGCTGTTCGTCTCGCAGCTCGAGCGCGGCGCGACCGGTCCGAACGCGCTGCACTTCGAGCGGATCGTGGCGATCAATCCCGCGGTCGATCTTCGCTACGCGGCGGGCCTCTTCGACGGCTACTTCGACGCGCCGCTGGAATGGCCGGCCGAGCAGCGGCTCGACCATACGCTCGAGACCGTGAAGAAGGCGTTCGTGATCGCGCAGGGCAGCGACGAGGACACCGCGAAGCTGCGCAAGTACCAGAAGCTGCCGTTCACGCGCCAGGGATCGAACTTCCTGATCGGCCTGTCCTCGCGCGCGACCACGATCCAGACCATCGCGGCGAGCCGGCAGCGCGGCGGCGCGGAGCTCGCGAGCCGCGAGCCGGCGCCCGGGATCTTCCACGGCCCGTTCGCGGTCGAGATCGAGAGCAACACGCTCGAGCGCTACATGAAGGAGCTCGCGATCCCGTACTTCGCCGCGAAGGACGGTGGCGCGCGCTCCGAGGAGGAGCTCTTCGCCTCGGCCAACCTCTACAGCCAGGAGGCGGGCCTGCGCGACGACCCGCGGATCGCCGTCTTCACCAACCAGGACGACTTCATCCTGAAGCCGGGCGATCTCGACTGGCTGTCGAGCGTCTTCGCCGGCCGCATCACCGTCTTCCCCGGCGGCGGGCACCTCGGGAACCTGTTCATGCCGGAGGTGCAGACGGCCTTCATGGACGGGCTCGACTAAAGCCGACTCCGCGCGCGGCCGAGTCGAAGGCCATGAGCGCCGATCGCACCGCCTTGCTCTTCTGCCCCCCGCTCGCGCCCGTGGAGGTCCCGCGCAACGGCCGGGTCTCGATCGGGCGCGGCCGCGACTGCGACTTCGCGGTCTGCACCGACGACGCGTCGCGCCGACACGCCGAGGTGTACGCGGATGATGGGCTCTTCGTCGTCCGGGACCTGCTGAGCAGGAACGGCACGTTCGTGAACGGCGAGCTGATCGGCGGGCCGCGCCGGCTGGAGCCCGGCGACCGGATCGGCGTCGGCTCGGCCGCGATCACGTTCTGCCTGGTGCAGAGCTCGCTCGACGGATTCCTCTCCGACCCGGCCGGTTCCGAGACGGCGCTCTTCACCGAGAAGCGCGCCGGCGAGGCCTTCGCGGGCGATCTCGCCGAGATGCCGACCTTCGTCGTGCTGCAGATGCTCGAAATGGGCCACAAGACCGGGCTTCTCGAGCTCGAGACCGATTCCGGCCCGGTGCGGATCTGGCTCGGCGACGGTCAGCCGCTGCACGTGGAGACCGAGAAGTCCCGGGGCATCGACGCCGCGCTGGTCCTGGTCGGCGCGACGACCGGGCGCTTCCGCTACGACGCGCGCGCGGCGCTTCCCGAGCGGACGCTGCAGATCTCGATGACCGAGCTCCTGCTCGAGGCCAGCCGCCGGCTCGACGAGGGCGGCCGCTAGCCTCGCAGCGCCTGCGCGACCTCGGCCGCGCTCTGGAAGCGATCCTCGGGGCGCTTGGCCATGAGCTTGGCGACGAGCGCCGCCATCTCCGCGGGAATCCCGGGCACGCGCTCGCGCACGTCGGGCGCGGCGGTGTGGCTGTGGTGGAACGTGACGTCGCCGGACTCGAACGGATGGCTGTTCGTCAGCAGGTTGAAGAACGTCACGCCGAGCGCGTACAGGTCGGCGCGGTGGTCGACGTTCTGGCCCAGCGCCTGCTCGGGCGCCATGTAGTACGGCGTGCCGCCGATCATGGTCGCGCCCTTGCGCACCTCCTCGATCATCTTCGCCAGGCCGAAATCCATGATCTTCACCACGCGCTCGCGGGTGTAGAAGAGATTCGCGGGCTTGATGTCGCGGTGGATGATCTTGTTCGCGTGCGCGTAGTGCAGGCCCGCGCAGATCTGCAGGCCGAGCGACGCGACCACCGCTGCGCTGGTCGGCCCGCGTTTGCTCACGATCTGCTCGAGCGTCGTGCCCTCCAGGTGCTCCATGGTGATGAAGTACTGGCCGTTCTCCTGGCCGGCGTCGTAGACCACGACGATGTTCGGGTGGGTCAGCGCCGCGGCCGAACGCGCCTCGCGCTCGAAGTAGGCGATCGCGGTCGGATGTCCGCGCAGGCTGTCGGTCAGGCGCTTCAGCGCGACGATCCGCCCGAGCCGCTTGTCGCGCGCCTTGTAGACCACGCCCATCGCGCCTCGACCCAGCTCCTCGATCAGCTCGTAGCGGCTCTCGACTTCCTCGGCCGCCGCCGCGGGTGCGCGGGCCGCGGCCGCTGGCGTCGAGCGGTGCATTCCGCGCAGCGCAGCGACGCGCTCGGATGCGCCGTGGAAGCGCGGATCGCGCGCCGCGATCGACTCCCAGACGCGAAGCGCGTCTTCTCCGCGCCCGAGCGCCTCGAGCAGGCGCGCCTGCGTCGAGCGCAGCGGAAGCGGCGCCTCGTCTCCGCCCTCGAGCCCGACGAGCTCCTCGAGCTTCTCGAGCGCCGGCCGGAGCTCGTTGCGTCCGGCGTGCAGCTCGACGAGCCGCTGACACGACTTGCGGTAGTTCGGATCGATCCGATCCACCTGCGCGAAGGAGCGCAAGGCGCGTTCCGCCTGACCTTCTCTGCGCGCGAGCTCGCCGGCCTCGAACGAGTCGCCGTTCTTCTCGTAGAGCGCGAGCAGGTACTCGGCGTCGCTGGTCTGGCTCGCGCACTCGATCGCGCTGGCGAGATCCCCGGAGCGCTCGTAGGCGCGCGCGGCCGCGGCCAGATCGCCCGCGGCGCGATGGGCCTCGGCCGCGTCGGCGAACTCGCCCGCCTGCTCGAAGAGCGCCGCTGCAGCAGCGGGAGTCGGGGGCTCGACCACCGCCGCAGCGGGCTCGCTCTGCGCGCGGAGCAGCTTCGCGCGGATCTTGCTCGCGGCCTTGGTCTCGCCGACGCGCTCGAGCTCGACGACGGCGCGCGCGGCGTCGCCCTCGAGGTAGGCCTGGACCGCCGGCTGCGAGCCGCTGATCAGCCAGTCGCGCTCGCGCGCGAGGTCGATGGTGAGCCGCATCGGGTCGAACGTGCGCACCTCGAAGAGCCGCTCCAGCAGCCGGTCGCCGATCGCGACGAGAAGCACGTGCGGGCCGGGCTGCAGGTACAGGAAGACCCCGCCGTCGTTCGCGTAGCGCAGCGACGTCGGAACACCGCGAAGCGCGAGCGCGATCGGTCCCTCGGAGTTCTCGCCGCGGCTCACCACGATCTCGACCACCGCCTCCTTCGGGCGCAGATCGAACTTCGCGGTGACCGAGCGGCCGCGGCGCACGCGCACGGTGTGCTCCTCGAGGAAATCGCCGATCAGCTCGCCGGTCACGGTGTTCTGGAGCGGCCCGCGCACCGTGACGTAGAACGGGCGCCAGCGCGCGGGAATCCAGGTGAAGACGGTGGCGCTTCCCTGGCGCAGCGGGCGCTCGTAGCGATTCAGGCGCCGGAGGCCGTCCTCGATCAGCGACTTCGCCTTCTCGCGGTTCTTCTGGCTCTTCGCCGCCTTCGGCTTCCGCGGCCGACGCGACAGCGAGATGCTGAACAGAGCGCGCGTCTGCGGCGGCAGCTCGACCAGCACCGCGACGCTGCCCCAGCCGCGCAGCAGCTGGAAGAGCAGGGCGAGCGCGACGACACCGAGCAGCGACAGCGTGATCGGGTTCCAGCGCGAGTACTCGCCGCGCGCGTCGAGGCAGAGCGCGTTTCCGAGGATTCGCGTGGTTCGCGGCGATCGGCCCGCGAGCTGTCGCAGCTCGAGCCGCCAGGGCGTGCCGCCTGCGCAGGTCGCCGCTCCGTCCCGGCCGGCTGCGGGCGCGCGCTCGACCCGGGCCAGAAAGACCGCGTCGCTTCCCAGCATCACGTTCGCCTGCTCGACGGCCTCGGCGTCGAGGGAGGACTTGCTCTCGAAGCGGAGCAGCGCGCCGATCAGGGCGTCGTTGGCGGAGTTCTCGAAGGCGCGCTCGAGCTCGCGTGGCGGCACCAGCGCGTACCGTGTGCCGATCACACGCGCCAGCGCGTCGTCGAGGCGCGCGCGGTCCGGAACGCGCGGCGTGAGGCAGACGAGCGGCGCGCGCAGGCAATCGAGCGGTGCGCGGACGAAGTCGATCGGCTCGCGCACGCCGATCAGCGCGACGCGGCCGGTCTCGGCCTGGACCGCGGCGAAGCTCCGCAGCAGCGCGTCGAGCGTCTCGTCGACGGGACCGGCCTCGCTCGCCGCGCTGCGCGTCGGCGCGTCGGTGGGAGCGGCCTCGCTCTGAGCGATCTGAGCTCCGGCGGGCGTGAGCAGCGCGGCCGTCTCTCGCTCGAGCGCCGCCGCCTCGAGATCTCCGCCGCGCTCGTGCGCCGTGGCGAGGTCGAGCCGAAGCGCCGGGTCGACCGGGTCGAGCTCGACCGCGGTGCGAAGGCTCGCGCGCGCGCCCGAGACGTCTCCGCTCGCAGCGAGGATCATGGCGCGCGCGCCGTGCAGCTCCGGCGCCGCGCCACCCGCGAGCTCGGCGGCCTGCAGCAGCTCGAGCGCAGCCTTCGCGTCGCCGCTCCGCCCGAGCGCGATCGCGAGCTCGCGCTTGGCGTCCGGATTGGCGGGCTCGAGCGAGACGGCTCGCGTGAGCCAGGGGCGGGCCTCGTCGAAGCGACCCGCGTCGGTGTAGAGCTGGCCCAGGCCGAGCGCCGCGCCCGCCGAGCCGGGATCGAGCTCGGCGGCCTGCAAGAAGGCCTGCTCCGCGGACTTCGTGTCGCCGAGCAAGCGGCTCGCCTGCGCCACTCCGAGGACCCGCGCGGGCGTCACACCGCCGGCGTCGATGGCCTCGCGCCAGCTGGCCCGCGCGCGCTCGGGATCGGCCAGCCGCGCGTAGAGCAAAGCGATGCCTTCCTTCGCGGCCGGCGCGACGGTCGGATCGATCTCGAGCGCACGCGCGAAATCGGCGCGGGCCCGCCGCTCGTCGAAGGCGCGCGACGCGATTTCGCCCGCGCGGAGCAGCACGGCCGCCTGCTTCGCAGGAGAGGCAGTCTCGAGCTCCGCGAGCGCCTCGACCGCGGTGCTCGAGCCGGGCTCCAGCGCGGCTGCGCGCTCGAAGCTGATCTTCGCGGCCGAGTCCTGGAGCAGCGCGAGCGCGCGGCCGTGTCCCAGGTGCACGTCGGGATTCGCGGGCGCGAGCTCCGCGGCGAGCTGCAGGTAGCGGCGGGCTTCGCCCGCCTCGCCGCGCGAGAGCTGCAGCTCCCCCGCCGCGAGAAGCACGCGCGCGTCGGCCGGCTCGCCGTCGAACGAGCGCGCGGCCGCCATCATGATCTGGCGCGCGGTCACGTCACCCGAAGCGAGACTGCCGCGAGCGATCGCCAGCCGGACCCGCTCGGCGGGCGGCGTGTCTCGCTCCGCGGCGAGCGCGTCGATCCGACCCCGCAGCGCCGTCGCGAGCGTCGACGAATCCCCGTCGAGAATGCGATATGCGCGCGCGAGCTCGCGCGCGCGGATCTGGTCCAGCGCGCGGCTCTCGGCCTCGAGGTCTGCGAGGCCGAGCATCGAGGGAGCGAGCAGCGCGGCCGAGCCGCCGAGCGCGGGCAGGATTCGCGCGACCGCTTCGTCGAGCGCCGGTCCCAGCTCCGGCCCCGACCCGCTGATCCTCGCCGCGCTCGCGAGCTTGCAGCCGCTCGGCTCGTAGACCCGGAGCGCGACGTCGATTCCCCGCTCGGTCCTGCGCAGATCCGCGAGCACCACGCGCGCGGCGCCGTCGCTGGCGGAGCTCGAGACCCGCGCGCAGGTCTCGGAGCCTTCACCTCGCGCGGGCTCGCCGACGCGCGCGCCCGGCGCCCCGTCGACCGCGCCCTCGCGCAGGCGGATCCGGACGTGCTCCGCGAGCGGCTCGCGCGCGAAGGCCAGATCGGCGGGGAGCGTGGCCTCCGCGACGGCGACCTGCCGGGCGGGCGCTCCCGACTGCGCGAGCGCGCTCGAGGCGAGCGTGAACGCGGCACACGCGATCGCGAGCGCCACGGCTCGCGCGGGAGAAGCTTCGATGCGCATCCCCAGGAAAATCGGACGAGACCGGCAGTGGATTTAGGCTCCGCGCTCCGCTCGGGGTCGCGTGCGCCAGACGTGGCGTCGCGCGCCTTCCGCGCCAGCTCTCGTGTAGGATCGCCACGGCGCGGCGGGAGTCGCGGCCGCTGATTCGGAGGATCCTCGTGAAGCTCTACAACGCCAGCCTCTCGCCGTATTCCTCGCGCGTGCGAATCGCGATCTACGCGAAGAACCTTCCGGTCGAGATCGTGCCGGCGCCGGGTGGGACGGGCTCCGCCGAGTTCGGAAAGCTCAATCCACTCGGCACGGTTCCCGCGCTCGAGGTCGACGGCCAGGTCGTGATCGAGTCCGAAGTCATCGTCGAGTATCTCGAGGACCGCTTCCCGACCCCGTCGCTCCGCCCCGCCGATCCGATCGCCCGCGCGCGAATGCGTGCGCTCTCGCGCTTCGCGGACCTGTACCTCGCGCCCCCGCTCGGCGCGCTGTTCGGACAGATGAATCCGGCCACGCGCGACGCGAAGCTCGTCTGCGAGAAGCTCGCCGAGATCGGGCTGCGGCTCGATCAGCTCGAGAACCTGGTCGTGGCCGGTCCCTACGCAGCGGGGCCGGAGCTCACGCTCGCCGATTGCGCGCTCGGCCCGGTGTTCTTCTTTCTCGCGCGCGTGATGCCGCTGGTCGGTGGCAAGCCGCCGCTCGACGGGCGGCCGAGGCTTGCGACCGTGGCCGAGACGACGTCCCGGCACCCAGCGGTCGCCCGGGTTCTGGACGAGATGAACGCCGCCATGGCGGAGAGGATGAAGGCCGGTGCGCGCTGACGCGGAGCTCGAGAGCTACCGGCTGGAGCTTCGCGCCTGGCTCGAGGCGAACATCCCCGCGTGGTGGCGGGCCGAACGCTGGATGACTCTGTTCGAGGTGCCGGAGAGCCGCTTCGCCGATCTGCGCGAGTGGCAGGGCGTGCTCCACCGCGCCGGCTACATGGGCCTGCTCTGGCCGCGGGAGTACGGAGGCAGGGGGCTCTCGCTCGCGCACGAGCTGATCCGCGCCGAGGAGTTCCAGCGCGCGAAGGCGCCGCCGCTGGCGAACGTGCTCGGCCTCACGCTCTGCGCTCCGGCGCTGCTCGAGTTCGGCACCGAGAAGCAGAAGCTTCGCCACCTGGAGAAGATCCTCTCGGCGGAGGAGATCTGGGTGCAGGGCTACAGCGAGCCCGGCGCGGGCTCGGATCTCGCGGGGCTTGCGACGCGCGCCGAGCTTCGCGGCGACGAGTACGTCGTGAACGGCCAGAAGATCTGGACCACCAGCGGCATGCACGGCGACTGGATCTTCTGCCTGGTGCGCACCGACCCGACGGTCAAGAAGCAGTCGGGCATCGGCTTTCTGCTGATCGACCTGTCGACGCCGGGCGTCCTCGTGCGCCCGATCGTGAACGCGACCACCGACCGCGACTTCTGCGAGGTGTTCCTGAACGACGTCCGCGTGCCTGCCGAGAACATGGTCGGCGCGCCGACGCAGGGCTGGCAGGGGGCGAACCACGTGCTCCGGCACGAGCGCGGCGCGGACATCGCGGTGCTCCACTACGGCGACCTGCTGGACGAGATCGCGCTTCGCGCGCGCTCGGCGCGCCGGGGAGCCATGCGGACCAGCGACGACACGCGCTTCCGGCAGCGCTGGTCGGCGCTTCGCATCGAGTACGAGGCGCTGCGGCAGGGCGTGCTCGCGGCGCTCGCGGCCCTGAAGGACGGGCGACCGCTCGGTCCGGAGTCCAGCCGCTTCAAGCTGCAGCAGTCGGAGTTCGAGCAGCGCCTGACGCGGCTCGCGACCGACGTGCAGGGGGCGTACGGGCAGCTCTGGCTCGACGGTCCACGCGGGCTCGACGGCGGAATCTGGCAATGGCGCGAGCTCTGGTCGCGCGCGTACACGATCTACGGCGGGTCGAGCGAGATCCAGCGCAATATCCTCTCCGAGCGCGTGCTCGGGCTGCCGCGCGGCTGAGCTTTTTCTCAAGTCCGGGTTGCGCCGCGACGACGGGGTGGAAATGGATCACCTGCGACTGGTCTACGAAGACGACGCCCTGATTTTGTTCTGGGACGCCGACGCGGGTCATCACATCGCCGAGTGGCACGGCTTCGCGCGAGGCGACCGGCTGCGGCACCCCGCTCACGCCTGCGTGTACGCGGCGCGGGAGCGGCGCTCGGCCTGCTGGCTCGCCGACCTCGCGGACTTCTCGGTGATCGATCTCGAAGACCAGCGCTGGATCGTGGAGAGCTTCTACCCGCTGCTCGCCGAGCTCGGGGTTCGCCACATGGGCGTCGTGATGCCGGTGAAGGTGGTCGCGCAGCTCTCCGCGCGGCGAGTGAACTCCGCCTACGGCGAGCGCGGATCGATCGAGTTCGTGTACCACGCCACGCGCGCGGCCGCCGCGCGCTGGCTCGCGACCCGAAGCGGCGCGATCAAGAGCGCGGAATTCCCAGCAGCCCGACCGTGACCAGGCCGGCCTCGGCCCAGTGGCGCTTGTACTCGGACTGCGAGCCCAGGTCGTAGCTCGCGATCCCCTCCGCGCAGAGGCGTTCCAGGATCTCGGCCTGCAGCGCGTTTCCGAGCCCGAGGCCGCTAAGCTCGTCGTGGAAGCTGAACTGCAGGCCGCGAAAGCCGCGCTCGAAGACGCCACCGTACAGGTATCCGACGTCGACACCGTCGCGTGTCGCGAGCAGCACGCGCAGAGCGCGCCGCGACGCGAGCCGCGGCAGCATTCGCGCGTAGAACTCGCGCATCGGGCCGCTCGCCACGCCGTTTCCGCTGCGCGCCTTCCAGCTGTGCCGTTCGACCCCGAGCGCGCGCTCGTACAGGGCGCCGGTCGCGTCGGGATCCGCGGGGCTCGCGAGCTCGAAGCGGATTCCCGCCTCGCGGGTCCGCCGCGTCGCCACGCGAAGGTTGCGCCGGAAGCGCGCGCTGCGGCGCGAGAGCCAGCCGTCGACGCCGCCCTCTAGCGAGGCCTGGTAGCGCACGGTGGGCGCGACCGGTCGGAGCGCGAAGCGCGGCTCGAGAGCGCGGATCAGCGGCGCGAGCCGTGAGCGCGACGAGGGCAGGCCCGTGAGGAGCAGAGGCGTCGCCGCGCTGCGCCGCGCGCGCAGCTCCAGCGCGCTTCGCAAGAGCTCGGAGCTGCCGGCCCCGACCAGCGCAGAGGCGAAGCCCCACATCGCTTCGAGCGGCTGCAGCACCGCGCCGATCCCGGGCTCGTCGATCGAGGCGAGCGCGACGAAGTCGCCGCCCTCGCGCGCCGCGAAGAGCTCGGCCCGGGGATGGAAGGCCTCGTGGAACGAGAGCACCCAGGCGCTTCGCGAGCAGAACCGGTCGATCTCGGGGTCCGCGGTCACCGCGTGGTCGTACGCGTCGCTTGCGAGCTCGAAGCCGGCGCGGTCGAGCCAGTGCACGGCGCCTAGGAGCCTGACCCGAGAGTGAGTGCCGGGGCGCGCCGGATGGGGGTCTCCTCAGCGGTGCCCGGCACAGCCGACCGCTTCGTCGACCCCCATCCGGCGCACTCCTCCGCCCACGACACGCCGACG
>VGRW01000074.1 GCA_016875225.1 Deltaproteobacteria bacterium | reverse complement strand
CCCCGTCCCAGTTCGCGTTCACCAGCACTTCCTCGGTCGGATCGACCGCGCGGCCCGGATCCCATTCCGGGAAATCGGGCGGGAAGTCTCCGGTCTCGCGAAGCCGCGCGATCGACGCCTCGGCCGCGGCGCGCGCGAAGACGACGCCCTCGAGCAGCGAGTTCGAGGCCAGCCGGTTCGCGCCGTGCAGCCCGGTCGACGCGACCTCGCCCGCGGCGAACAGGTTCTCGATGTCGGTCTCGCCGTGGAGGTCCGTGCGCACGCCGCCGCAGGCGTAGTGCGCCGCCGGAACCACCGGGATCGGCTGCTTGGTCATGTCGAAGCCGTACTGCAGGCAGCGCTCGTGGATGTTCGGAAAGCGCGAGCGCACGAAGGCGGGGTCGAGCACCGTGCAGTCGAGGAAGACGCAGTCGTCGCCGGAGCGCTTCAGCTCGAAGTCGATCGAGCGCGCGACCACGTCCCGCGGCGCGAGATCGGCGCGCTCGTCGTAGCGGGGCATGAAGGCCTCGCCGCTGCGGTTGCGCAGCACGGCGCCTTCGCCGCGGACCGCCTCGCTGATCAGGAACGAGCGCGCCTCGGGGTGGAACAGGCAGGTCGGATGGAACTGCATGAATTCCAGGTTCGCGACCGTGGCGCCGGCCCGGAACGCCATGGCGATGCCGTCTCCCGAGGCGATGTCCGGGTTGCTCGTGTACAGGTAGGTCTTCCCGCAGCCGCCGGTCGCGAGCAGAACGATTCGCGCGCGGCAGCGCTCGACCCGACCCGACTCCTCGTCCATCACGTAGGCGCCGCAGATCCGCGCTCGCCCCGGCGCTCCGAGCTTGCGGGTGGTCACGAGGTCGATGCTGATCCGGTTCGCCAGAAGCTCGATGCGAGGGTGGGCTTCGCAGCGCTCGACGAGCACGCGCTCGATCTCCTGTCCCGTGAAGTCGGCCGCGTGCAGGACGCGCCTTCGCGAGTGCCCGCCCTCGCGGCCGAGATCGAAGCCGGGGGCCTCGCGGCTGGCGTCGAAGCGGACGCCCAGGTCGATCAGGCTGCGCACCGCCTCGGGCCCGTGCTCGACCACGAAGCGAACCGCCGCCTCGCGGCACAGGCCCGCGCCGGCGACCAGCGTGTCGCTCACGTGGTCCTCGAACGAGTCCTCCGGACCCAGCACCGCCGCGATTCCGCCCTGCGCGTAGTTCGTCGCGGACTCGGCGGTGCCCTTTTTCGTCACCACCGTCACGGTCCCGAGCTCGGCCGCGCGCAACGCGAAGGAGAGCCCCGCGATTCCGCTGCCGATCACGAGAAAGTCGCTCTGGCGCGTCACGCCGGCAGTCTAAGCCCCGAGCCTCACGGCCGGCCAGCGGGCCTACATCGCACGGAGCCGCACGCCGATGGACGGGGAGCGATCCTCGCGTCACGCGGAGGCCTCGGGGACGGGAATGGCTCGAGCTGCAACGAGAGCACTTGCCGCAGGCGGAGTCCTGGCCGCTCTGCTCACGCTCGCGCTCGCGCGCGCGGCCGACGCGCAGATCTTCGTCTACAAGGACCCGTACGGTCGCACCTACTTCTCCGATGCTCCGACCCACGAGGGCTTCTCGCGCTACCAGCCCAAGAGCGAGTACGCGCTGCGCTCGGCCTCGCACGCGGCGCGTCCGCCGAGCCGGCAGGCGCTGGCCTACGACCCGGCGATCAAGCGGGCCTCGCGCGCGCACGGCGTCTCGGCAGCGCTCGTGAAGGCGGTGATCGCCGCCGAGTCCGGCTTCGACCCGTACGCGGTTTCGCGCAAGGGCGCGCAGGGTCTGATGCAGCTCATGCCGGGGACCGCGCGAGATCTGGGGGTGGACGACGCGCTGGACCCGTGGCAGAACATCGACGGGGGGACGCGCTACCTGGGACAGATGATCGAACGCTTTCCCGGAAAGCTCTCGCTGGCCGTCGCGGCGTACAACGCCGGCCCGGAGGCCGTGACGCGCCACGGGGGCGTGCCCCCGTACGAAGAGACCCTCAGCTACGTCGAGCGGGTGCTCCGGCTGTACAAGAAGTACCATGCCGACTTCCGCAGATAGCGCGACGCGCGCGGTCGGAGCCGTGACCGAGAACTTCTGGAACCTCCCGAACGCGATCACTCTGCTGCGGATCGGGCTGACGCCGCTGCTGCTCCTGCTGCCCTGGTTCGAGGGGCCGGCGTGGAGCGCGATCATGGGCTTCGGCTTCCTCGCGATCTCGCTCACCGATCTGCTCGACGGCTATCTCGCGCGCCTCCACGGAACCGAGAGCCGGATCGGCAAGCTGCTCGACCCGCTCGCGGACAAGTTCCTGGTGATGACCGCGTTCGTGATGCTCGTCGCGGTCGGGAGGATCCCCAGCTGGGCGCTGCCGCTGGTGATCGCGATCCTCGGGCGCGAGTTCGCCGTCACGGCCCTGCGCGCGATGATGAGCGCGGAGGGCGTGGTGATCGGGGCGTCGCCGCTCGGAAAGTGGAAGACCGGCTTCCAGATCGCAGCGCTGACGGCGCTGCTGGTGCACTTCCCGCTGCTCGGGCTGCCGGTCCAGGAGCTCGGCCTGGTGCTGCTGATCATCGCCACCGGGCTCACGGTCTGGTCCGGCTACGAGTACTTCGCCGCCTACCTGGCCGGTCGGGCCCGCCCTTGACGGTCGGGCGGCCCGATCGCATACAGTCGGCTACCAAGCACGAGTAGCTCAGTTGGTAGAGCTCCACGTTGCCAACGTGGTTGTCGCCGGTTCGAGTCCGGTCTCGTGCTCCATCCTCTCAGGCCTGGCCGCGCCGGCCTGCCGGGCGCGTAGCCCATGTCCTCGAAAACCCCAAGTCATCTTCAGGCGCTCGAGGCGGAGTCGATCCACATCATCCGGGAGGTGGCGGCGGAGTTCCGCAACCCGGTGATGCTGTACTCGATCGGGAAGGACTCCGGGGTGCTCGCGCACCTGGCGCGAAAGGCCTTCCACCCCGGCCGCGTGCCGTTCCCGCTGCTCCACGTCGATACGACCTGGAAGTTCCGCGCCATGTACGAGTTCCGCGAGCGCTTCTGTCGCGAGAACGGCCTGGAGCTGCGGGTCCACGTGAACGAAGAGGCGCGCGCCAAGGGCGTGAACCCGTTCGACTACGGCTCGAACGTCTACACCACGATCATGAAGACCCAGGGGCTGATCCAGGCGCTCGAGAAGTGGGGCTTCGACGCGGCCTTCGGCGGCGCGCGCCGCGACGAGGAGAAGTCGCGCGCCAAGGAGCGCGTCTACTCGTTCCGCGACCGGAACCACCAGTGGGATCCCAAGAACCAGCGGCCGGAGCTGTGGAACCTGTACAACGGCCGGGTACACAAAGGTGAGTCGATCCGGGTCTTCCCGATGTCGAACTGGACCGAGCTCGACACCTGGCTGTACGTGCACCGCGAGGGGATCCCCGTCGTGCCGCTCTACTTCGCAGCGATGCGCCCGACCGTGCTCCGCGACGGGAACATCATCATGGTCGACGACGAGCGCTTCCGGCTGCTGCCGGGCGAGACGCCGGTCATGCGCAAGATCCGCTTCCGCACGCTCGGCTGCTACCCGCTCTCGGGCGCGATCGAGTCCGACGCCGAGACCCTCCCCGACGTGATCGGCGAGATGCTGCTGGCGCGCGTCTCGGAGCGGCAGGGCAGGGTGATCGACTACGACGAAGAGGCCTCGATGGAGCGCAAGAAGCGCGAGGGGTACTTCTAGTCCATGTTCGACCGCTCGCTCGCGCCCGGCGAGGTCGAGGCGTACCTCGACCGCCACGAGAGGAAGGAGCTGCTGCGCCTGCTCACCTGCGGCAGCGTCGACGACGGCAAGAGCACGCTGATCGGCCGGCTGCTGCACGACACCAAGCTGGTCTACGAGGACCAGCTCGCGGCCGTGGCGCGCGACTCGAAGAAGGAAGGCACCACCGGCGGCGAGCTCGACCTCGCGCTGCTGATGGACGGCCTCAAGGCCGAGCGCGAGCAGGGCATCACGATCGACGTCGCGTACCGCTACTTCTCGACCGAGAAGCGCAAGTTCATCATCGCCGATTGCCCGGGTCACGAGCAGTACACGCGGAACATGGCGACCGGCGCGTCGAACTGCGATCTCGCGGTGATCCTGATCGACGCGCGAAAGGGCGTTCTGCAGCAGACCCGGCGCCACAGCTTCATCGTCGCGCTGCTGGGCCTGCGCCACGTCGTGGTGGCGGTGAACAAGATGGACCTGGTCGATTTCTCGGCCGACGTCTTCGAGCGGATCCGCGCCGACTACGAGAGCTTCGCCGCGCGGCTGGACATCCCCGACCTGCACTTCCTGCCGATCTCGGCGCTGCTCGGCGACAACGTGGTCGAGGCGAGCGCGAAGATGCCGTGGTGGCAGGGCGGACCGCTGCTCGCCTACCTCGAGAACGTGCGCGTGAGCGCCGACCGGAACCTGGCCGACCTGCGCCTCCCGGTGCAGTACGTGAGCCGGCCGAACCTGGACTTCCGCGGCTACGCCGGCACGCTCGCCTCGGGCACGCTTCGCCCCGGCGACGAGGTGCTCGTGGTGCCGACGGGAACCACCAGCCGCGTGAAGCGGATCGTGACCTTCGACGGCGATCTGGACGAGGCCGTGCCGCCGCAGGCGATCAACGTCACGCTCGCCGACGAGATCGACGTCTCGCGCGGCGACATGATCGTGCGCCCGGGCAACCTGCCGCGGATCGAACGCGACTTCGAGGCGATGCTGGTCTGGATGGCGGAGGAGCCGCTGGCCGTCGACCGGCAGTATTTCTTCAAGCACACCCACAGCCTGGTGGGCGGATCGGTCGCGCGCATCCACTACGCCGTCGACGTGAACACGCTCGAGCAGAAGCCGACCGAGGGCTTGCACCTGAACGAGGTCGGGCGCTGCCAGATCTCGCTCTCTCGCGCGATCCCTTTCGACGCGTACTCGCGCAATCGCACCACGGGCGCGTTCATCCTGATCGATCGCGTCACGAACGGCACCGTCGGCGCGGGAATGATCCTGCAGCGGCAGTCCGGCCCGGAGCGCGGTCGCTCTTTCTGGGAGGTCGAGCCCGCGAGCGACCTGCTGCGCAGGCAGACGAGTCCCGTCTCGAGCGAGGAGCGCGCGGAGCGGCTCGGCCAGAAGCCGACCACGCTCCTGCTCACCGGGCTCACCGGCGCGGGCAAGACGACGCTCGCCTACGCGCTCGAGCGACGGCTCTTCGACGCCGCGCGACAGGTGATGGTGCTCGACGGCGAGAACCTGCGGCTCGGCATCAGCCGGGACCTCGGCTTCAGCTCGGTCGAGCGCTCCGAGAATCTGCGCCGCGCAGCCGAGCTCGCGCGCGTGGCGAACCAGTCGGGGCTGATCTGCATCTGCGCGTTCCTGGCGCCGAGCGCGAGCGTGCGCGAGCTGGTTCGCGACACGATCGGCGCGGAGCGCTTTCTCGAGGTCCACCTGTCCGCGCCGCTCGGAGTCTGCCGCGAGCGCGAGACCGGCGGCATGTACGCGCGCGCCGACTCGGGCGAGATCCCGCAGTTTCCGGGCGTGTCCGCGCCCTACGAGGCGCCGATCGCGCCCGATCTGGTCCTGCCGACGCACGAGCTCGACGTCGACGCGTGCGTCGACCGGCTGGTGCGCCTGCTCGAGAGCCGAGGCCGGATCTAGCCCGGCTTCGCGCCGAGCACCTGCGCGAGGATCTGCTCGGGATCGGTCCAGCCCGTCTCGTCCTGCAGCTCGCGGCAGCGCTCGAGGATCTCGCCGAACTCGCGCCCCGGCCGCATGCCGCGCGCGATCAGATGGCGGCCGAGCACGGCGTCGCGCGGCGGCGAGCGGTCGATCGAGAGCTCGCGCATGCGCGCGAGGAACTCGTCGCCGGCCGGGAACTCGCGCAGCAGCGCGTCCTCGGTCGTGCGCCCGAAGTGGTCCGCGCGCGCCGCGCGCTCGAGCAGCTCCGCGGTGAGCTTCGCCGCGGCGAGCTTCCGCGCCAGCCTGCGGTAGCCCTTGGCGCTGGCCGCGTTCTTGGCGAAGAGCGCGGGCGCCAGGTGGTGCTCGACCAGTCCGCCCACGCGGAGCACGAGGTCGCCCGGCGCGCGCATCCGCTCGAGGAACGCGGCGGCGATCGCGACGCCGCGCACGTCGTGGCCGGGCGAACGCACGCGGCCGTCCGTCGTCGCGGTCGTCACGGGCTTTCCGACGTCGTGGAGCAGCGCGCCGAACATCAGCGCCTCGTCGTCGGCGCCGCCGTCGCAGAGTCGAGCGGCCTCGTCGAGAACCAGCTGGTTGTGCACCCAGCAGTCGCCCTCCGGGTGCCAGTCCGGATCCTGCGGCACGCCGGCCAGCGCCGCGAGCTCGGGGAAGAAGCGCAGCAGCCCGGTCGTGCGCAGGATCTCGGTGCCGAGCGAAGGTCGCACGCCCTTCAGGAGCAGCTTGCGCCACTCCCCGAGCACCCGCTCGCCCGAGAGCTCGGCGAGGTCGAGCGAGGCGCAGAGCCGAAGCAGATCAGGGTCGGCGCGCATCTCGAAGCGCGCGGCGAACTGCGCCACGCGAAGCCCGCGAAGCGGGTCGTCCGGAAAGTGCGCGGGGTCGGTCGGGGGTCGCGCACGCCGCCGTGCGGGTCGAGCAGCTCGCCGGTCAGCGGGTCGAGCCCCATGCTGTTGATCGTCAGGTCGCGGCGGCGCGCGGCGGTCGCGAAGTCGAGCCCGGGGTCGCAGCGCACTTCGAAGCCCTTGTGGCCCGCGCCGGTCTTCGAGTCGAGCCGCGGCAGCGCGAAGTCCACGCCGAGGCCCTTCACCTGCAGAACGCCGAAGGCGCGGCCGATCGCGATCACCTCGCCGAAGCGCGCGAGCAGGCGCTCGAGCGGGCCGAGCTCGAGCCCGTAGATCTCCATGTCGACTTCGCCGGACTCGATCCCGCGCACGCGGTCGCGCACGTAGCCGCCGACCAGCAGCGCGCGCCCACCGGCCGCGGCGACCGCGCGCGCAACTTCGACGATCCTCGGATCCATTCCGGCGCGCCTAGCCGCCGATCTGGTACATCTGGATCTTCGCGCGGCCGCTCGTGTTCTCCGCGCGCTCCTCGGAGTAGCGGTCGCTGCGCCCGCCCCAGACGCGCGCGGCGATCTGCGCGATCTCCGCGTCGCTCGCGCCGGCGCGGAGCGGCGTCTTCAGATCGGTTCCCGTCGAGGCGAACAGGCAGGTGACGAGCCGCCCGTCCGCGGAGAGCCGCGCGCGCGTGCAGTCGCCGCAGAACGGCTGGGTGACCGAGGCGATGATGCCGATCTCGCCGCTCGAGTCCGCGAAGCCGTAGCGCCGCGCGACCTCGCCGCGGTAGTTCGGCTCGAGCGGGACCAGCGGGAACTCCGCGGCGATCCGGTCGCGGATCTCGGCGGCGGGCACGACCTGCGTCATGTCCCAGCGGTTCAGCGTCCCCACGTCCATGAACTCGATGAAGCGGACCACGTGTCCGGTGCCGCGGAACCGGCGCACCAGCGCGACCAGCGAGTCCTCGTTCACGCCGCGCTGGACCACGCAGTTGAGCTTGATCGGCGCAAGCCCCGCCCGCTCGGCCGCCTCGATCCCCGCGAGCACGCGTTCGAGCGACAGCCCGCGGCCGTTCATGCGCGCGAAGACGGCCTCGTCCAGGCTGTCCAGGCTCACGGTCACTCTTCGCAGCCCCGCCTTCTCGAGCGGCTCGGCCAGGTCCGCGAGCAGGAAGCCGTTGGTCGTGAGCGCGAGATCCCGTGCGCCCTCGAGCGATGCGAGCCGCCGCACCAGATCCGGGAGCTGCGCGCGCACCAGCGGCTCTCCGCCGGTGATGCGGATCTTGCGCACACCCAGGCCGAGGAAGATCCGCGTCAGCCGCTCGATCTCCTCGAAGGACAGGATCGCCTGCTTGGGCAGGAACTCGTAGCGGTCGCCGAAGATCTCCGCGGGCATGCAGTACGGGCAGCGGAAGTTGCAGCGATCGGTGACGGAGATGCGCAGGTCGCGCAGCGCGCGCTCGCGGCGGTCGGTGAGCAGCGGCGTTTCGGTCGCGGGGGAGGGCTCGCTCATGGCCGTCCGCGCAGCGTAGCACAGCGAATCGGCCGGCTTATCCTTGGGGGGAATGCCGATTCCCGATCGTCTCCGCGCGCTTGCGCCCTACGGGGGGGTCTTCGCGCTCGCGCTCGCTTTGCGGCTCGCCTACCTGTGGAGCTGGCACGAGACGGCGCTCTTCACGACCCCGGTGGGCGACGCCCGGGTGTACCTCGCCTGGGCCAGAGAGCTGGCCGCAGGCGACTGGCTCGGACGCGAGGTCTTCTACCAGGCGCCGCTCTACCCGTACTTCCTCGGCGTGCTGGCGACGCTTTTCGGTGACGGCCCGTGGGTCGCGCGGCTGGTGCAGGCGGGGCTCGGCTCGTGCGCCTGCGCGCTTCTGGCCGCTGCCGGCACGGCCTTCTTCGATCGCCGCACGGGAATCCTCGCCGGAGTCGGGCTCGCGCTCTACGCGCCCGCGATCTTCTTCGACGGGCTGATCCAGAAGGCCGCGCTCGACGGCTTCGCGACCGCGCTCGTGCTGCTCGCGTTCGCTCGGCTGGTGGATCGGGATCGGCCCCTCGTCGCGCTCGGCGCGGGAGTCGCGCTAGGACTCCTGGCGCTGCTGCGCGAGAACGCGCTGGTGCTTGCGCCGCTCGCCGCGGTCTTCGTCGTGCTAGCCGGTCCCGAGCGGCCGGCGCCCCGACGCCTGCTCGCGCTCGGTCTGCTCGCCGTCGGTCTTGCGCTGCCGCTTCTGCCCGTCGGCCTTCGCAACCAGGCGATCGGCGGCCACTTCCTGCTCACGACCTCGCAGCTCGGGCCGAACCTCTGGATCGGAAACCACCCCGGGGCGACCGGGCGCTACGAGCCGCTCCGGCCCGGCCGCGGCAGCGCGCTGTACGAGCGCGACGACGCGCGAGCGCTCGCCGAGCAGGCGCAGGGACGCGCGCTCTCGCCCGCCGAGGTGTCGGATCACTTCCGGGATCGCGCGCTGGCCTTCGCGCGCGAGCAGCCGCTCGCGTGGCTGCGCCTGCTCGCGCGGAAATGGGCGCTGGTCTGGAACGCGCGCGAGCTGCCCGACACCGAGGGAATCGCGGCGTACTCGGCGCACTCGCCGCTTCTACGCGGACTGCACGTCTTGTTCGGCTTCGGCGTGCTCGCTCCGCTCGCGGCGATCGGGGTGCTCGCCACGCGCAGGGACGCGCGCCGGCTCTGGGTGCTCTGGGCGACGATCGCGCTGCTCGCCGGCAGCGTTGCGCTCTTCTTCGTCTTCGCGCGCTACCGGTTCACGCTCGTGCCCGCGCTGATGCTGTTTGCGGCGGCGGGAATCGCGGCGCTGCTCGACGCTCTGCGCGCGCGCGAACTCCGGCGCGCGCTCGGGCTCGGAGCGGTCGCCGCGCTCGTCGCGGCGTTCGCGCACCTGCCGCTGGTCGGGGAGAGCGACGTCGCGATCACGCACTTCAGCGTGGGGAGCGAGCTGCTCGAGCGCGGCCGCGCGCGCGAGGCGATTGCCGAGCTCGAGCGCGCGGTCGCAGCGGCGCCCGACTTCCCGCAGGCGAGCCTGAAGCTCGCCGACGCGCTGCGCGAGACGGGCGATCCGGCGCGCGCGCTCGCGCGCTGCGATGCGGTGATCGCCACCGCCCCCGAGCTCGCCGACGCGCACGTGAGCCGCGGGCTCGCGCTCGCCGCGCTCGCGCGCGGCGACGAGGCGATCGCCGCGTTTCAGCGCGCGCTGGCGCTCGATCCGCGCCATGCCGACGCGCACAACGATCTCGGAAACGCGTTCGTCGCGCACCGGCGCAGCGCGGAGGCGATCGCGCATTACCGCGAAGCGCTGTCGCTCCGGCCCGGAGACCCGAGCTTCGAGGCGAATCTCGGCGCGGGTCTGCTCCAGGCGGGGGAGTTCGCCGACGCGCTCGTCCACCTGGAGCGCGCGCTCTCGAGGGTTCCAGGATTTCCCACCGCGAGTCTCAACGCCGCGACGGCGCGCGAAGGCCTGGGCCGGATCGACGAGGCGCGCGCGGGCTACCGGGACGTCCTGCGCGCGGAGCCTTCCGGCTCGCCGCTCGCCGCGCTCGCGCGCGAGGGTCTGGAGCGGGTCGGCCCTGGCGGCGGCGCACCTTGATTCAGCGCGAGCTCGCGGGCGCCGCGACGAGCACGCCCGCGGTCTCGAGCTCCCGCACGCGGGAATCGTCCCAGCCGAGCAGCTCGCGCAGGACCTCGGCGTTGTGCTGCCCGCGCGACGGCGCCGGCCGGCGGACCGGGCAGGTCTGGCCGTCGAAGTAGTACGGCGCGCGCACCACCTCGCGCGTCCCGCCGCGGCCGTCGTCGATTTCCTGGAGCAGGCCGCGCTCGCTCGCGATCGGCCCGTGCAGCGCTTCGGGGAGCGTCACGACCCGGCCGATCGAGAGCCCCGCCTGCTCGAGCTGCGCCTCGATCGACTCGGGGCTCGGCTGCGCGCGCATCCAGGCCTCGATCGCCGCGTGGCGCAGGCGCGCCTTGGTCGGGACGTCCGCGTCGGCTCGCGCGGGATCGACCGCTCTCGTGTGCTCGCGGAAGCGCATCCACGCGTTCTGCGGCGTGCCCGCGATCGCGACGAAGCCGTGGGGGCCCGCGTCGAAGAGGCGCGACTCCTCGCGCGGCTCCGGCTCGGGAAGGAGCGCGTAGGCGGTCTCGCTGTAGGTCGCGAGCAGCGCGTCGAAGAGCGGCACCTCGATCCGCTCGCCGCGGCCGCTTGCGAAGCGCCGCACGAGCGCCGCCAGGACCGCGATCGCGCCGTGCATCCCCGCGGCCATGTCGGCCTTGTTGTCGGCGATCTGCGCGAGCGGAAGGCCCGAGCAGCGCGCTTCCCACTCGAGCACGCCGGTGACCGCGTGCATCATCGGGGCGAAGGCGCCCTTGTCGCGGTACGCGGAGGCGGAGCCGAAGCCCGAGAGCGCGCAGTAGATCGCGCGCGGGTTCGCCTCGCGGAGCGCCGCCCAGCCGACCCCGAGCCGGTCGGCGACGCCGGGGCGGAAGTTCTCGAGCACGACGTCCGCGCGCGCGTACAGCGCGAGCACGAGCTCGCGCGCGCCCGGACGGGCGAGATCAATCGAGACGTTGCGCTTTCCCGCGTTGGCCAGCGTGTACAGGCCGGAGTTCCCGCGGTCGCGCTTGGGAGCGATCTCGCGCGAGAGATCGCCGTCGGGCGGCTCGATCTTGATCACGTCCGCGCCCAGGTCGGCCAGGATCCGCCCGCACACGGGTCCGGCGAGAACGCGTGTAAGATCGACGACGATCAGGCCGGCGAGCGGCGACGTTGCGGAGGAGTCGTTCGGGTCTGGCATGGGGCGCGAGTCTACCGCGCGGCGAGGAGCAGACGGATGGAACTCACGGAGCTCGAGGATGTCCGCTACGAGATCGAGCGCGGCGTGGCGTGGATCACGATCGACCGGCCCAAGCGCTTCAACGCCTTTCGCGCGCGCACCGTCGACGAGCTGATCCGCTGCTTCAAGGCGGCCTGGACCGACGCGGCCGTCGGGGTGGTCGTGCTCACCGGCGCCGGAGATCAGGCGTTCTGCGCCGGCGGCGACCAGAAGCAGCGCCAGGAGACGGGCGACTACGGGCCGTCGGAGACCGGCATCTTCGAGGTCGAGACCCTGCACCGCGTGATCCGCGAGATTCCCAAGCCGGTGATCGCCGCGGTGAACGGCGCCGCGGTCGGCGGCGGGCACGTGCTGCACGTGCTCTGCGATCTGACGATCGCGGCCGATCATGCGCGCTTCGGCCAGTCGGGGCCGAAGGTCGGCTCGTTCGACGCGGGCTTCGGCAGCGCGTACCTCGCGCGAATCCTCGGCGAGAAGCGCGCGCGCGAGGTCTGGTACCTGTGCCGGCTCTACGACGCCGCGACGATGGAGCGCTGGGGGCTGGTGAACGCGGTGGTGCCGAAGCAGGCGCTTCGCGACGAGGTGCGCCGCTGGGCCGACGAGATGCTCGCGAAGAGCCCGACGGCGCTAAGAGTGTTGAAGCACAGCTTCAACGCCGACAGCGAGTCGATCGCGGGCATCGGCGCGCTCGCCTTCGACTCGCTCGACCTGTTCGTCGCGACCGACGAGGCGCGCGAGGGCGTGGTCGCGTTCAACGAGAAGCGCTCACCCGACTTCGCGAAGTTCCGGCGCTAGCTCGGCCAGGAATCCGATCACCGCGTCGCTGAACACGTCGTTGCGGTCGCCGGCGACCATGTGGCCGGCGCCGGAGACGTCGACGAACTGTGCGTGCGGCGCGAGCTCGAGGAACTCTCGCACGCTGCCCTCGCTCACCAGCTCGCTCATCCGCCCGCGCACGAGCAGGGTCGGCACGCGCAGGTTCCGCGCAGCGTCGGTGAGGCGCAGACCCGTGACCTCGGGCGAGAGCCGCGACTCGCGATTCATGAAGCGCGGATCCCAGTGCCAGCGCCAGCGGCCGTCGTCGCCGCGGCGCAGGTTCTTCTCCAGCCCCGCCAGGTTCCGCTCGCGCACGCGCTGCGGCTGGTAGGCCGCGACCGCGTCGGCTGCCTCCTCGAGCGTCGCGAAGCCGCGCTCGAGGTGCTCCGTCATGAAGCTGCGGATCCGCGCCACGCCGTCGAGCTCGAGGCGCGGAGTCACGTCGACCAGCACCACGGCCGAGAACGGCCCGCGCTCCGCTCCGCCCTGCGCGAGGATCGCGGCGAGCCCGCCCAGAGACGCGCCGACGAGCACCGGCGACTGATCGAGCGAAGCGGCGACGTCCGCAAGGTCTTCTGCGAAGACCTCGAAGTCGTACTCGCCGGCCGGCGACCACTGGCTCTCGCCGTGTCCGCGCAGGTCGATCGCGAGCGCGTACCAGCCCCGCCGCGCGAGCGCCGCGGCCGCGCCGCCCCAGGCGTGGCGCGTCTGCCCGCCTCCGTGGGCGAGCACGACCGGACGCGCGCCGGGATCGCCGTACGCGTCGGCGACCAGCGCGAGCCCCGCGCGGGTGTGGAAGACGCGGCGCTCCGGCACGAGTCGCATTCCGGAATCCCTCTCGATCTGTGGCCCGGGCGATCTTCGCACATAATCCGCTGCGAGATGGCGAGCGAGACCGTTCCGAGGCGCACGGCTGCGATGGTGCTCACCGGCCCGCGCGCGCTCGAGCTGCGGGAGCTCGAGATCCCCGAGATCGACGACGACGGCGCCATCCTGCGCGTCGAGGCGTGCGGGATCTGCGGCAGCGACTACGAGCAGTTCGAGGGAATGCTTCGGACGCCGGTCCCCGTGATCCCGGGCCACGAGCCGCTCGGGCGGATCGCGAAGATCGGCGACCGCGCGGCCCGCCGCTGGGGCGTAGACGTCGGCGACCGCGTCGCGGTCGAGAACATGATCTCGTGTCGCTTCTGCGCGCCGTGCCTGGCCGGGCGCTCGCACCTGTAAAAGAAGCGGCTGATCTACTCCTACATCCCGCTCTCGCAAGCGCCCGGCCTGTACGGCGCCTACGCCGAGTACATGTGGCTGCACCCGAACAGCGTGCTGCACAAGGTCGACGAGACGCTGCCGGCATCGCTTGCGGTGATGTTCAACCCGCTCGGGGCGGGATTTCGCTGGGCGGTCGAGATTCCGCAGACGAAGCCGGGCGACACGGTCGTGATCCTCGGGCCGGGACAGCGCGGGCTCGCGAGCGTGCTCGCGTGCCGCTCGGTGGGCGCGGGCACGATCATCGTCACGGGGCTCGGAGCCGACGCGCGCAAACTCGAGCTCGCGCGGAGGTTCGGCGCCGACCACGCGATCGACGTCGAGCGGGAGGACGCGCGAAGCCGGATCCGCGAGCTGTCGAACGGGCGCGGCGCGGATCTGGTCGTCGACGTCTCCTCGTACGCGCTCGAGCCGGTCGCCGCCGCGCTCGACTACGTCGCTCCCGGCGGCGCCATCGTGCTCGCGGGGGTGAAGGGGTTCAAACCGGTGCCGGAGTTCGTCTCCGACAAGATCGTGATGAAGGAGATCCGCGTGTTTGGCGCGATTGGAGTGACTTCTTCGGCCTACCGCGCCGCGATCCGGATGATCGAGTCGCGCGCGACGCCGATCGCGGAGATGCACACTCACGACTTCCCGCTTCGCGACGCGGAGCGCGCAATCCGCATGCTCGCGCGCCAGATCCCGGGCGAGGAGTCGATCCACTCCTGTCTCGTGCCGGGCCGGGGCTAGCGCATGGACTTCGTCGCGAGCTGGATCGAGGAGTCGCCGTACTCGCGCTTCCTGGGCGTGGAGCTCGCGAAGCGCGGCGAGGAATCGCTGCTGCTCCGGCTGCCGTACAAGGACGAGAACTCGAACCCCGGCAAGGCGCTGCACGGGGGCTGCGCGGCGTCGCTCGGCGCGATCGGCGCGCAGGCGCTCGCGCGCGCGGCGCTGGGCCCCGACACCGGAACCTGGCACTCGGTCGGGCTGCAGGTGAGCTACCTGGCCGCCGCGATCGGAGAGACGATCCTTGCGCGCGCCCGCCTGCTGCGGCGCGGCAAGGAGATCTGCTTCGCGGAGGTCGACATCGAGACCGAGGACGCAAAGCCGATCGCGCACGTGACGGCGGTGGTGCGCGCGCGTTTGGGCGCTCCCGAGGCCTCGCTGCCGCGCTCGCCCGGCGATCACGGCCGCAGCGAGCCCGGGTCGATGGGGCCGCACATCGGTGCGGTGCCGTTCATCGGAAACCGCGGCATCCGCGTCGAGCACATGACGGGCGGGACGTCGCGCCTGGTCATGCCCTTCCTCGACACCAACGCGGATCAGGACGGAACCGTCCACGAGGGAGCAGTGCTCGCGCTGCTCGACACCACCGGCGCGATGGCGTCCTGGGCCGAGACCGGTGCGGGTCGCTACAAGGCCTCGACCCCCGCGATCCAAGCGCAGATCCTCGCGCCTTCGGGACGCGGCGAGCTGGTCGCCTTCGGCCGCTGCGTGCACCGCGACCGCGAGCTGCTCTGGAGCGACGTCGAGATCGCGCGCCGCGACGACATGGCGATCTGCGCGCGCGGCACGGTGATCTACCGGATCGTCGTCTAGGAGCGCGGACTCAGTCCTCGGGATGGCGGCGCGCGACCTCGGCGCGAAGGCCCGCGAGGAGCTGCTCGAGCGAGCGGCCCCGGAGCATCCGCTCCACGAATTCCGGCACCGCCCGGCCCGCACTCATCTTCGCGTCGTAGCGCACCAGCGTCTCGCGGCCGGAGGCGATCGGGACGAGATCCCACTCGCCCCGGCTGGCTTCGATGTCGTGCGGCTCCTCTTCGTCGAGCCGCCAGGAGAGCCGTCCCTCGCCGGGGGCGAGGTCGTAGATCGTGGTGTGCGCGAGGGCCACGAACAGGATCGTGTAGCGCTGCTCGACCCGCAGCCGAGGTCCGTCTCGCCGCGCTACGCGCGTCTCGTCGATCAGCGGCATGAACTCCGGCCAGCGCTCGAAGTCGGTGAGCACGACCCAGACCTGCGCGGGTGGACGCCGGATCAGGGTCGCGGCACGCGTCGCGCCTTCGAGATCGTCCGGAGCGCTCTCTCGGGCGCCGTCCTCGTGCAGTACCTCTCCGTCCCGGAGCGCGCCCCACTCTTCGGGCGAGTAGAGCGCAGCCGGATCGACGCCCGGGGCGCGGCAGGCGATGCACGGCGCCGCGCCGACCGGCGGAAGCGCGTCCTCGGCCGCGAGCACCGGCGAGCCGAGCGCGAGCAGGAGCAGCGTCTTCGCGAGCACGCGGCGAGTGTACTACGCGCTCCGGTCGATCCACGCGGAGCGCAGGCTCACGGCGGCCAGCAGCAGCAGGGCGAGGCAAGCCAGCGCACCGCGCGACATCGCGGGAATCGGCGGGCCCGGAGGCGGGGGCAGGGGATCGCCGAGCGAGAAGGGCTGGGTGTACACGGTGCGCCCCTCACCGTCGCTGATCTCGGCCCGCACGTAGACGAGCCCGTCGGGCAGACCGTCGAGGACGAGCGTCGGGGTGTAGGCGAGCACGCTGCCATTGCCGATCCAGCGGATCGATTCGGTGCCGATCGCGGTCGAGATCGTGATGCGGTCGAAGCCGACCGCGACGTTGGTCACGATCGGATACGCGGCCTTGATCGCGTTGTCCTCGACGATCGCGAAGAACGCGCCGGCCTCGAAGGCGGCCCGGTACGACTCGAGGTCGTACGACGGGAGCAGCACCTGCAGCTTGCCGCGATCGCGGTTCTGCGGCGTCACCGGCCCGAACTGGGTCGGGGAGTAGGTCTGGCCCAGCGGAGTCCAGGCGGAGAACCAGTCGTTCGAGGCGACTCCCCAGATGCGGGGCGACTTGTGCTCGAGCAGGTGGTCCCAGATGGCCATCATCTGGTTGCTGTAGGCGTCGTTTCCCGCGAAGTCGTCCGCGTTGCGGTGGTAGTTGTTGAACATCTCCACGGAGCCCAAGCCGCTGTACTGCATGTACGCGCTCGACGCCCCCGCGGGGTGATTGATCGTCGCGTGGCCACCGTTCTCGACCACCCGGTCGATCAGCTCCTGAATGGACGCGTGAACCTGGCTCGGAGGCATGGCGGGCGTGTTGCCGACCACGGGAATTCCGCCGATCCCGCAGGTCAGGCAGCCCGCGCCCTCGATGTACGTGGTGAGGAACGTCG
>VGRW01000073.1 GCA_016875225.1 Deltaproteobacteria bacterium | reverse complement strand
GGCTGCTCAGCTCGATCGGGGACATCCCGCCAGTCGAGCTCGAGGCGAAGTACTATGCGGGACGAGAAGAAGCTCCGGTCATGGAGGCCGGACTCAACTAATCGAGTCTCCGGGGAACCCGGGGTGGTTCAGTTCGGCCTGCAGGCGGACGAGCCGACCTCGCTTGCGATCCTGGACCGCGCCTTCGAGGCCGGCCTCGACTTCCTCGACACCGCCGACGTGTACCCGCTCGGCGCGCGTGTCGAGCAGACCGGAATCACCGAGGAGATCATCGGGCGCTGGCTCGAGTCGCGCTGCGCGCGCGCACGCGTGTTCCTGGCCACGAAGTGCCGCGGCAAGATGGGCGAAGGCCCGAACGACTCCGGCCTCTCGCGCTTCCACATCCAGCGCGCCGTCGAGGCGAGCCTGCGCCGGCTGCGCACCGACGTGATCGACCTGTACCAGACGCACTTTCCCGACCCGCACACGCCGATCGACGAGACGCTTCGCGCGCTCGACGACCTCGTGCGCGCGGGCAAGGTCCGCTACGTCGGCTGCTCGAACTACCCGCTGTTCCGGCTCGCCGATTCCGCCCGTTGCGCGCGCGAGCTCGGGCTCGCGCGCTACGAGACGCTGCAGCCGCGCTACAACCTGCTCTACCGCGAGATCGAGACGGAGCTCCTGCCCTGGGCGCGCCAGGAGCAGCTCGGCGTGATCGTCTACAACCCGATCGCCGGCGGGCTGCTCTCGGGCAAGTACTCCGCGCACGAGGCGCCGCGCGCGGGCACCCGCTTCACGATCCGCGGCGCGGGCGAGATGTACCAGAAGCGCTACTGGGACGAGGCCCAGCTCGAAGCGGTCGCGGACCTCGCGCGCGCGGTCGCGGAGCGCGGGCTCGCGCTCGCGTCGGTCGCCGTCGCGTGGGTGCTCGCGCAGCCCGGAGTCACCTCCGCGATCGTCGGCGCGAGCCGGCCGGAGCAGCTCGACGCGACGCTGGCCGGTGCCGAGCTCGATCTCGACGCCGATCTCGCCCGGCTCTGCGATCAGGTCTGGTGGCGGCTTCCGCGCCGGCCGGTCGTCGAGGGCTACCGCTAGGCAGGGTAGCGGCGCCATCGCGTGCCCAGCTTCGCGGCGCGGCTGCCCGGGATCTGGGCAGTCGCTGCTGCGGGACGATGCGAGCGCGCCGCCGCGGAACGGCACGGCCCTTGCTCTCCGTCGCTCCGGGGTCGAGAGAGCCCTCGGAGGGAGCACCACATGAGCGGGTCACGCAGCAGGGACTTCATGCGAACGATCGGCGCGAGCGGCGCGGCGCTGGCCGCGACGCTTCTGGGCGCCGCAGCCGTACACGCGCAAGAGGCGGCCGAGGCTGCGCCCGCGGTCGCGAACGCCGGCGACACCGCCTGGCTGCTCGCGGCGACGGGCCTGGTGCTGATGATGACGCTGCCGGGTCTGGCGCTCTTCTACGGCGGGCTGGTGCGCGCGAAGAACGTGCTGAACGTCTTCATGCAGTGCTTCATCGCCGCGGGTGTCGTCGGCGTGCTCTGGGTCGTCGCGGGCTACAGCCTCTCGTTCTCGAGCGGCGGCGGCGCGTTCATCGGGAACTTCGCCAAGGCGGGGCTCGCGGGGATCGACCTCGACTCGGTGATCGCGAACTACGGCACCACGCCGGTGCGACACATTCCCGAGTACATCTTCGTGATGTTCCAAGGCATGTTCGCGATCATCACGCCCGCGCTGATCCTGGGCGCGGTCGTCGAGCGGATGAAGTTCTCGAGCTTCCTCGTCTTCATCGCGATCTGGCTGCTCGCGGTCTACTGCCCGCTCGCGTACATGGTCTGGGGCGGCGGCTGGATCTTCAACGCCGGCGCGATCGACTTCGCGGGCGGCCTGGTCGTGCACATGTCGAGCGGGTTCTCGGCGCTGGTGGCGGCGATCATGCTCGGCAAGCGCAGGGGCTTCGGGCGCGAGCCGATGCCGCCGCACAGCCTTCCGCTGTGTCTGATCGGCGCGGGGCTGCTCTGGGCCGGCTGGTTCGGCTTCAACGCCGGCAGCGCGCTCTCCGCGACGCCGCTCGCGGCGCTGGCCCTGCTCAACACCAGCACCGCCGCATCGATGGCGGTGCTGACCTGGGCCGCGATCGAGTGGATGCACCGCGGCAAGCCCACGGCGCTGGGCGCGGCGACCGCCGCGGTCGCCGGCCTGGTCGCGATCACCCCGGCCTGTGGCAACGTCTCGCCGCTGGGCGCGATCGCGATCGGATTCGGCGTGTCGGCGATCTGCTACTGCGCGGTGACGTTCGTGAAGCCGATGCTCGGCTACGACGACTCGCTCGACGCGTTCGGCGTGCACGGGCTGGGCGGCACCTGGGGGGCGCTGGCGACGGGCCTGTTCGCCACGTCGCTCGGCAGCGGGATCGAGACGAACGCGCAGCAGGTGATGGTGCAGCTGAAATCGATCGGGTTCACGGCGGTGTATGCCCCGGCGCTCACGTTCGTGATCCTCTACGGGCTGAAGCTCACGCTCGGCCTGCGGGTCGCGGACGAGGACGAGTACGAGGGCCTGGACGTTTCGCAGCACAGCGAGAGCGCATACTCTCTCGGCTCTGGCTCGAGCATCGGCGGCGGCAGCGCGGCTTCCCCTCTCGCGGGGGAAGGCTACGCTGCATCTGCCCAGACGCGACACGCCTGAATCTCCACCAGGGAACGCAAGGAGTATCGCCGTGAAGATGATCAAGGCCGTGATCAAGCCCTTCAAGCTCGACGAGGTGCGCGACGCGCTGACCAAGATCGGGATCGAGGGAATGACCGTTTCGGAAGTTCGGGGCTTCGGCCGTCAGAAAGGCCACACCGAGCTGTACCGAGGCGCGGAGTACGTGGTCGACCTGCTGCCGAAGATCGAGCTCGAGGTCGTGGTCTCGGACGGGCGCGCCGACCTGGTCGTCGAGACGATCCGCAAGGCGGCGAACACCGGGCGCATCGGCGACGGCAAGATCTTCATGTCGCCGGTGCTCGAGGCGGTTCGCATCCGCACCGGCGAACGAGGCGAGGACGCGCTCTAGAAGCGGTCTCAGGCGCGCCGCGCCGAGAGCCGCGAGGCTGCGAGCGCGAGCCCGTAGATCGCCAGCGCCACGAGCCAGATGCCGCGCATTCCGATCGCCATCGAGGCGTACTCCAGCAGCCCGCCGCCCATCGCTCCGATCAGGTTGATGCCGAGCGGGTAGCCCGTGACCGGCTGGCGCTCGAAGAGCCGGCTGAAGCAGATTCCCGCGCAGTAGACCGGCAGCCCGATCAGCCCCGCGCAGGCGAGCGCGCGCGCGCCCGCGCCGAGCTCGAAGAGCAGCGGCAGCGGAAACGCGTAGTTGAGGGCGATCGACGCGAACAGGCCCGCCCAGGCCAGGCCGAGCGGCGGCGCGATCTTCCGGAGCACGCTCAGGTTCGCCAGGAAGACCGTGAGCAGAACCGAAGCGAAGACGACCACGTTCACGGTCCAGGTCGAGCCGAACAGCAGCGCGAGCCGCACGATCGAGCTCGACTCGACCAGCGTGAAGCCTACGCCGAGCAGCAGGAACTCCGCGTGCATGCCGCGAACCGGGTGCAGCCGGCGCAGCAGCGCGAAGGCTAGCAGCATCACGCCCGCGACCACCGCGGCGAGCTTCAGGTACACCGGCGCGATCGTCGGGCGCTCCAGATAGACGAACGGCCAGTCGTCGCTCGCGGGGAGCCCGTGGCCGTAGCGCGCCAGGATCTCGGAGTGCCCGGTGAAGGTGTTCTCGCCCTTCGTCGCGACGATCACCGTGTTGAACAGGAAGCTCTCGCGGTCGAAGATCAGCATCGACTGGTCGCCGAACGCCTGGCGCACCGTGGCGAAGATCCGCTCGTAGAGCCAGGGCTGGAACACCGAGTAGTACAGCCCGACCACGCCGCGATCCGCGAGCAGGTTGCGCGCGTCCGCGAGCGCCTCGCGCGTGTACACGTAGTTCTCCAGGCGCAGGTTCGCCGAGCTGCTGAGCAGCACCTGCGAGTCGAGCGTGCCGAAGACGATCAGGTCGAAGCGCTCGCCGCTGGTGCGCAAGAAGTGGCGCGCGTCGTCGACCACGGCTCGCACGCGCGGGTCGGCGTACGGTCGCGCGGGATTGCGCTCGCGGCCGAGCGAGAGGATCACCGGATCGATCTCGACCGCGACGACCTCCTCGGCCTGGTTCAGCAGCGCGACCTGCACGTCGTTGCCGGTGCCGGCGCCGAGCACGAGCACCTTTCGCGGCGCGCGGCCGTCGTGCATGTCGCGGTACACGTCGTATGGCACGCCGAAGCGCTTCAGCATGACTTTCTGCAGCCCGCGCGCCTCGGGCGAGTCGTCGCTCCAGTCGATCGCGAGCTGGTGGAAGCTCGAGTTCACGTACACGCGCAGGCCTTCGGCGCTCTTCTCGTGCTGCACGTAGTAGTACGGGCTCCAGGCCGACTCCTGCGCGGAGAACGCGAAGTACAGGAACGGCAGCCCGGCGAGCGCGAAGAGCGCCCGGCGCAAGACCGCGCGCTCGAAGACGAGCGCCCAGGCGAAGCCGACCGCGATCGGCCAGATCCACGGCGGCAGCTGCAGCCCGGAGCTCGCGGCGAAGACCAGCGTGCCCGCGAGGCTGCCCGCCAGATCCCAGCCATACGCGACCAGCCGCGAGTGCTCGTCCATCGCGCGCGCCAGCGCCTGCCCGAGCGCGACGAACGGGATCGCCGCGAACACGAACACCGCCGCGGCGGCGGGAAACAGCGCGAGCTCCCGCGCCCGCCCCTGCAGCTCCGGGTACTGCAGGAAGTAGTGCACGTGTGCGGCGTCGGCGTGGATCACGATGCCGCGGCCGAGCAGGATGAAGCCGAAGACGAGCAGGAGGCCGAGCGGAAGCGCGGGCGCGAGCGAGCGCTGCCGCTGCAGGATGCAGCCGAGGCCCATCCCCGAGAATCCCGCGGTGAACATCAGGTTCGTGAAGTACGAGATCGCGCGGACCTCGGCGGGGACCTGGCGGATGAACGCGAGCTCCAGCACCAGGATCATCCCGGAGAGCAGCGCGATGCGGAGCGGAGGCGCGGCCGACGACGGGCTCAAGGCGCCCCCGCACTCGCCGCGAGCTGCTGCTCGATCCAGGCGCGATAGGACGCGTCCTCCGGCGGCGTCTTCTGCAGCGCGAACTCGAGCAGCTGCCGCCCCTCGTGCGTCCGCCCGCTCTGCAGCGCGACCCGGCCGAGCGCCCCGAGCTGCTTCGCGCCGATGCCCGGCGCGTAGATGTCGGGGATCGCGCGGCGCGCGGCGCGCCAGGCCTCCTCGAATCGGCCGAGCTCGACCAGCGAGCCCCAGAGCTGCCCCTCCAGGTACGGCCGCTGCGAATTCGCGCCGGGATCGCTGCCCAGACGCGAGATCGCCTGCCGGTACGCGTCCGCGGCCTCGGCGAAGCGGCGGGCGCGGTACAGCGCGTCCGCGCGCAGGCGGTCCGGCTCGGGTCGATCGCCGTGGATCGCCGCGAGCTCGGCCGCGCGACGCAGAGCGGTGTCGGTGTCGCCGCGCTCGAGCGCGATCACGCCCTCGAAGATCCCCACGCGCCCTCCCCCCGGGTGGATCTCGCTCATGCGACGCAGCTCGACCGCCGCGCGCGAGAGCGTGTTCGGGTCCTCGAGCGGGCCGACCACGTCGAGCGCGAAGGGATCGATCTCGCGCAGCCGGTAGCGCTCGACCAGCTCGGGATTCTGCGATTGGCTGGCGAACAGCACGCTCGCGTCGTCGACGAAGACCGGCGCGTAGTCGGGAAAGCCCGCGGCGATCGCGGGAAAGCCGCGCATCTCGCGGGGCACGACGAGAAAGCCCGGCCGGTACGAAGCGACCAGCGACCCGAACACGACCGGATCCTGGAACGCCTGGTCCGCCGCGAAGATCGCCGCGTCGGGAAACAGGAACGGCGTCTGCAGATCGACGAAGATCTTCTGGCGCGGAAACAGCTCCCACTCCAGGTAGCCGCCGTCGTTGGGGTGATTCAGCACGTCGCCGGTCGCGCCGACGCGGTCGAGGAACGCGACCGCCCCGTCCGGCAGCTCGCGCGCGCAGAGCGGAAACGCGCAGCGCGTGTCGAGGACTTCCGCGAGGTAGCGAAACGGCAGGCACGCGAGAAGCGCGGCGAGCCCGAGCGCGAGCCAGCGCGGAAGCGCCCCGAGCGAGAGCGTCGGCGGCCGGAACGCGCCGAGCAGCGGGAGCGCGAGCAGCACGAACTCGATCGAGAAGCGCTGCATGCGCAGCAGCAGCACCGATCCGCCCGCGAGAAGCAGCAGGTGTGCGGGCCGAAGCGTCGCGCGGCGCAGGCTGGCCAGACACGCCGCCGCCGCGAGCAGAAGCAGCAGGCTGCGCAGCGTGGTCTGCGTGACGAGCAGCCCGGTCTGCGAGAGCAGGAAGAGCGACGCCGGGTCGACCGGCCGCAGCTCCTCGATGTACTGCCCCGCGAACGAGACCTCTGTAAACGGCGTCGCCAGAAGTGACAGGCCGTGGGGCGTCGCGAGCACGCAGAGCATCGCGAGCAGAACCGGAACCAGCGCGCGCGGCGTCGCGGCCCGCGTCTCGGGCGCCGCTCCGACCCGCGCGAGCAGCGCTTCGGCCAGATACGCGCCGAGGATCAGCTCCATCACCGGGTACTCGATCCCGTGCAGGTTCACCCAGGCGATCGCGAGCCCCGGCAGCGCCCAGAGCGCGCGGCGCGACTCGAGCAGGTACAGGAAGACCGCGATCAGCAGGTAGCTCGCGGCGTGCGGGCGGATCGCGGTGAAGCGCTCCAGCACGTAGAGCCCGGCCAGCGTGAAGACGAACGCCCCCCAGGGCAGGCTCTCGGGCGCGCGATCCGCGCGAAGCAGCGCGAGCGCGAACCCCAGCGTGACCAGCGCCAGCACCGCCCGCAGCAGAACCAGCCCCACGGGCCCGCCCAGCGCATGCACCCCGTACAGGCCGAGCTGGGTCAGCCAGTAGTAGTCGAGCCAGGACGGGGTCGGGCGCAGGAACGAGAAGAAGGCCGAGCTCGGAATCGCGCCGTTCGCCGCGATCTGCCGCCCGGCGTTCAGGTGGTACCAGAGGTCGGTGTCGACCGCGACGATCGGCCAGCGCAGCGCGCCCAGCGCGACCGCCGCGAAGAGCAGTCCCAGGTACAGGAGCGCGAGCTCCCGCGCCGAGGCTCGGCCGCGGGCCAGGCTCCCGAGGGCCGCCCAGAGCTCCGCGCCGACGCTAGCGACCCTGGTCACGATCCGCGGGATGGCAGGTTCCTTCCTGGGGGCGGGCCGGAGGGTAACAGAATCCCGCGGTCGGCTTGACAGCCGAGCGGGCAGTTCCTAGCCAAGGCACGCGTCTTACAACCAAGCCAAGGAGAGTGACCGTGAAGGTTCGGCCCCTGCATGACCGGATCCTCGTCCAGCGCCTCGACGCCGAGACGAAGACCGCCGGTGGCATCATCATCCCCGACACCGCCAAGGAGAAGCCCCAGGAGGGCAAGGTCGTGGCCGTGGGAGCCGGGAAGATCGGCGACGACGGCAAGCGTCAGCCGATGGGCGTGAAGCCCGGAGATCGCATCCTGTTCAGCAAGTATGGCGGCAGCGATGTGAAGATCGACGGCGACGAACACTTGATCGTTCGCGAGGAAGACGTCCTCGCGATTCTGGAATAGGAGAGCGAATCGATGTCCGCAAAGATGATCTGCTTCGACGAGGAGGCCCGCGCCCGGCTCCTCGATGGCGTGAACACGATGGCCCAGGCCGTCGCGGTGACGCTCGGTCCCAAGGGGCGAAACGTCATCATCGAGAAGAGCTTCGGCTCGCCGACCGTCACCAAGGACGGCGTGACGGTGGCCAAGGCGATCGAGCTCGAGGGCAAGTACGAGAACATGGGCGCCCAGATGGTGAAGGAGGTCGCGAGCAAGACCTCCGACGTCGCGGGCGACGGAACCACCACCGCGACCGTGCTCGCGCAGGCGATCTTCAAGGAAGGCACGAAGCTCGTGGCGGCCGGGTCCTCGCCGATGGAGCTCAAGCGCGGCATCGACAAGGCCGTGGCCGCGATCGTCGAGGAGCTGAAGAACATCTCGAAGCCGACGCGCAACTCCGATGAAATCGCTCAGGTCGGCACGATCTCGGCGAACTCGGACGAGTCGATCGGCAAGATCCTGGCCGAGGCCATGCAGAAGGTCGGCAAGGAAGGCGTGATCACGGTCGAGGAAGCGAAGTCGATGACGACCGAGCTCGAGACCGTCGAGGGCATGCAGTTCGACCGCGGCTACCTCTCGCCCTACTTCGTGACCAACCCCGACCGCATGACGGTCGAGCTCGAGAACCCGCGCATCCTCCTGCACGAGAAGAAGATCTCGAGCATGAAGGACCTTCTGCCCCTGCTCGAGCAGGTGGCGAAGAGCGGTGAGCAGCTGCTGATCGTGGCCGAGGAGATCGAGGGCGAGGCGCTCGCGACCCTGGTCGTGAACAAGATCCGCGGCACGCTGCACACGGCGGCGGTGAAGGCGCCCGGCTTCGGCGATCGCCGCAAGGCGATGCTCGAGGACATCGCGATCCTGACCGGCGGACGGCTGGTCGCGGAGGAGCTCGGCATCAAGCTCGAGAGCCTGACGCTGAAGGATCTGGGCCGCGCGAAGAAGGTCACGATCGACAAGGACAACACGACGATCGTGGGCGGCGCCGGCGCGAAGAAGGACATCGAGGGCCGCTGCAACCAGATGCGCAAGCAGATCGAGGACACCACCTCGGACTACGACAAGGAGAAGCTGCAGGAGCGCCTGGCCAAGCTCGCGGGCGGCGTCGCGATCGTGCGCGTCGGCGCGGCGACCGAGGCCGAGATGAAGGAGAAGAAGGCGCGCGTCGAGGACGCGCTGCACGCGACCCGCGCGGCGATCGAGGAGGGCATCGTGCCCGGCGGCGGCGTCGCGCTGCTCCGCGCGCAGGGCGTGCTGTCGAAGGTCGAGCAGGGGATCTCGGACGACCAGCGCGCGGGAGTCGCGATCGTGCGCCGCGCGATCGAGGCGCCGCTGCGGCGGATCGCCGAGAACGCCGGCCACGAGGGCTCCGTGGTGGTCGAGCGCGTCCGCAACGAGAAGGGCGCGTACGGCTTCAACGCGGCGACCGAGCAGTACGGCGACCTGCTGAAGGCCGGCGTGATCGACCCGACCAAGGTCGTGCGCTGCGCGCTGCAGAACGCAGCGAGCGTGGCGGGCCTGCTGCTCACTACCGAGGCGATGATCGCCGACAAGCCCGAGAAGAAGGGCGCGGCCGCTGGCGGCATGCCCGGAGGCATGGGCGGAATGGGCGGCATGGACATGTGATCCGGACGAGTCACTTCGGGTGACTCGGGCACGGGCCCGGAGGGCGACCTCCGGGCCCGTTTGCGTTCAGGCGATCACGTCACGCGCGCGCAGGCCTCGTCGACCGCAGTCTGGATCGCTGCGAGCGTCTGCTCGTCGCGGCGCGGCTCGAAGAGATGCGCGAAGCGGCGCTGTCGCTCGAGATACCGCTCGACGGGAAGTCGCGGCTCGTAGTGCTTGGTGCGGACGACCCGGCCGTCCGCGTACTCGAGCAGCGGCCAGACGCCGGTGCGGACCGCGAGCCTTCCGATCTCGATCGAGTCCTTCGGGTCGAAGCCCCAGCCGGGCGGACACGGCGCGAGCGCGAGCAGCAGCCGCGGCCCCTTCATGCGCTTCGCCTTCTCGACCTTTCGCGCCAGGTCGACCGGCTCGGCGGCGATGATCGTCGCCGCGTACGCCGGGCGGTTCGCGACCCAGAGCGCGAACAGGTCCTTCTTCACGCCCGGGTAGCCGCGCGGCCCGCGGTCGGTGGCGGTGCGCGCGCCGTGCGGCGTCGACGCGGAGCTCTGCTGGCCGGTGTTCCCGTAGCCCTCGTTGTCGTAGCAGAGGTAGATGAAGTCGAGCCCGCGATCGATCGCGGCCGAGGTCGCCGAGAGGCCCATGCCCGACGCCGCGCCGTCGCCGGTGAGCACGACGACGTCGAGGTCCTCGTCGGCGGGGATGCGCCGCTTGGCGATCAGGATGTCGAGCGCGTCGCGCACGCCCTGCGCGCCGGCCGGCGCCGAGGCCATCGCGGAGTACAGCCACGAGCCGCGAAACGGCGTGAACGGGTGCGTCGCGAGCAGGCTCATGCAGCCGGCCGCGTTCACCACGACCGTGCGCTCGCCGAGCACTTCGTACAGCTCGCGGAACGCGCCGAGCCCCCCGCAGCCGGCGCAGAGCGAGGTGCCGGAGCCGAGCAGGTGCGTCGAGGGAAGGTCCTGCATGCGGCGGTAGCGGGTCGGCTCGTCCGCGTCGCTCATCGGTGTCGCTCCTCGTGCGCGATCGCCTGGAGCTTTCGCACCTCGCGCAGCTCCGCCTCGGTGTAGAGCAGCCGCGGCGCGGGCGGCCGGCCGGCGCTCGCGGCCTCGAGCGCCTCGCCCGAGATGGAGCAGAGCTCGTCCACGCCCACGCGCCGGCCGCCGAGCCCGCCGATGAAGCTCGCGAGCAGCGGCGCGCCGGCCTGCCCGTGCAGCGCGCCAGCGAGCTCGGCGTGCAGCACGCCGCCGGAGCCGATCGAGAGGTCCTGGTCGACGACGGCGACGGCTCTTCGCCCGTGGAGCGCGCTTCGCAGCGCCGCGGTCGGAAACGGCCGCAGCAGCCGCGGGCGCACCAGCCCGGCGCGCGTCCCCGATTCGCGCAGCCGGTCCACCGCGTCCTTGGCAGTGGTGGAGAGCGAGCCGATCAGGAAGAAGACGACCTCTGCGTCGTCGCTGCGGTAACACTCGACGGCGTCGTTCGCGCGACCCGTCGCGGCCTCGAGCTCGATTGCGGCGTCCGCGAACACGGTGCCCGCGTGCTCGGAGGCGCGGTGCATCTCGTAGCGGAAGTACGAGTACGGCCCGCCGCCGAGCACCGCGACCGCCTGGCTCACCGGGCGGCTGGCGCGGAACGCGGACGCGCCGGGCTCGAAAGCTCCGACGAAGCGGCGCGCGAGCTCTGGATCCGGAAGCTCGACCGGCTCGCGCGTGAACGAGAGCAGGAAGCCGTCCAGGTTCACCAGCGCCGGCAGGCGCACGTCCGGGTGCTCCGCGGTGCGGTAGCCGAGCAGCACCAGGTCGAGCGCCTCCTGGCAGGTCGCCGCGTGCAGCTGCAGGAAGCCCGAGTCGCGCGCCGCGAGCACGTCGCCGTGGTCGCTGTGCAACGTGACCGGCGCCGCCACCGCGCGCGACACGTTCACCAGCACGAACGGCGCGCGCCAGCCCGCGACCGAATACAGCATCTCCATCGCGTAGAGCAGCCCCTGGCTCGAGGTCGCGGTGAAGACGCGCACGCCCGTCGAGGCCGCGGCGCCAGCAGCGGTGAGCATGGAGTGCTCGGACTCGAACATGACCGTTCGCGCGTCGAGCTCGTTCGACCCGATCCAGCCCGCCAGCGTCTCGATGATCTCGGTCTGCGGCGTGATCGGGAACGCGGGCACGTAGTCGACGCCCGCGAGCCGCGCGCCCCACGCGATCGCTGCGTTGCCGCTGAGCAGGACGCGGCTCATCCGACCTTCTCCGGCTCGGTCGCGCGTCCGGCCTCGCGCTCGACGCGGATCGCGTGCGGCGGGCAGACCGCCGCGCAGACGAGGCAGCCCTTGCAGTGGTCGTAGTCGATGCACGGCCGGCCGTCGGGATCGATCGAGATCGCGCCGTCGGGGCAGAAGCTGCTGCAGAGCCAGGAGCAGCGGCGGCAGAGCGCGTCGTCGATCACCGGACGAAGCGTGCGCCAGAGGCCCGTGCGAACCTGCACGCTGGTGAGCGGCACGCGGATGTCCGGCGCGGCGACGTCCGCGGGATCGAGCGGGACGTCGACCCAGTCCGGCCGCGGAAGCGGCGCGCCGATCGGTGCGGGCTCCTCCGTTACGCAGCCGGCGAGCGCGGCGAGCTCGTCCCAGGCCGCGAACGCGCGCGCCGCGCTCGCCGCGCGCGCTTGCGCGGAGAGCGCGGCCAGCTCGCGCTCGAGCGCGCTTTCCAGCGATGCGCGAGAGACCACGCCGAGCATACGCGCCGCCGCGCCCGCGCACGCCGCGCCCACGAGCGGAAGCTCCGCGCCCTCTTCGACCTCGAGCGCGAAGGTCGCGACTCGCTCCGAGCGGCCCAGCCTGGAGCGCCAGATCTCCGCCGCGACACCGCTGCGGATCAGGAGCCAGCTCCGCTCGTCCGCGTCGCGCAGCACGCCCGCTGCCGCGACGCCGAGCAGAGACTCGTCGCCGACGGCGATCAGGTCCGCGCGCGCCGGAAGGCCGCGCTCGCGGATCGGCGCGCGCGCTGCGCGCACGGTTGCCGACACCGGCGCGCCGCGCCGCTCGGCGCCGTACAGCGGCGAGTCCTGCGTCTCGAAGCCCTCGACGAACAGGGCGCTGGCGAGGATGCGCGCCCCGGTCTGGATGCCCTGACCGCCGCGGCCGTGGAGGCGGATCCGGTACATCCCCCTGCCCCTCTCAGAAGATCGACCAGCGGCGCGTCGCCATCGCGCGGGCCACGCGCTCGCGCGCGAGCTCGACCGCGGCCTGCCGCGGCTGCACTTGCTTTCGCGAGGCGGACTCGAGCACGGCCGCCGTGTTGGCGCGGATCCGCTCCGCGATCGCATCGAACGCGGCCGACTGCGTCGCGCCGCGGTACTCCATGGCCGCGCAGATCACCCCGCCCGCGTTGGCGATGAAGTCCGGCACGCAGACCACGCCGCGCTCGTGCAGCATGCGCTCGGCGTCGGCCGTGATGGGGATGTTCGCGCCCGCGATCACGAGCTTCGCGCGAAGGCGCGGCGCGCTCGCAGCGTCGATCACGTCCGGCCGCGCGGCGGGGATCCAGATCTCGCACTCCACGCCGACCAGCTCCTCGGCCGAGATGCGCGTGCCCGAGGAGTGCTCGGCCACGCTCTTGCCCGCGCGCTTCAGCTCGGCGAGCGCGGCGACGTCGAGCCCGGCGGGGTCGGCGATCGCGCCGGCCGAGTCGCTCACAGCCACGATGCGCGCGCCCTGCTCGACCAGGAATCGCGACGCGTGCAGGCCCACCGAGCCGAAGCCCTGCACCGCCACGCGCGCGCCCGCGAGCGACAGGCCGACGTGGCGCGCCGCGACCTCCGCCGCGTGGCGCAGGCCGAAGCCGGTGGCGCCGAGCTCGTCGAGCGGAATCCCGCCGAGCTCGCGCGGCAGGCCGACCGCGCGGCCGATCTCGTCGCGCACCCAGGCCATCGCGGTCTCGTCGGTGCCCATGTCGGGCCCGAAGATGTAGTCGTCGCAGCCGCGAAGCGCGCAGGCGAAGGCGCGGATCAGCTCCTCCTTGCGCTCGCGCGGCATGCGCGGATCGCCGTAGAGCACCGACTTGCCGCCGCCGTGCGGCAGGCCGGCCGCCGCGTTCTTCAGCGTCATCGCGCGCGCGAGCCGGAAGCACTCCTCGGTGCTCACGTCCGGCGCCATGCGCAGGCCGCCGATCGACGGGCCGGCCGCGGTGTTGTCGACCACCAGCGTGCCGCGAAGCCCGATGCGCGGCTCGTGCACGTGCACGATCTTCGCCGGGCCGAACTCGTCGCAGAGCGAGAACGCCAGATCCTGCATCGGCTCCCCCCGTCGGTCCGTCAGCGCCCCTTGAACACCGGCGTGCGCTTCTCGACGAAGGCCTGCGCGGCGTCGCGGTGGTCCTGCGTCAGGCCCGTGTGCACGTGGTGCGTGGCCTCCATGTCGAGACACTCCTCGAGCGACGCGCCAGTGAGCGCGCGCCCGATGTTCTCCTTCATGTAGCGGAAGGCGATCGTCGCGCCGCTGGCGAGCCGCTGCGCGAGCGCGCGTGTCTCGCTCTCGAGCGCGGCGTCGGCGACGACGCGGTTCACCAGGCCCAGGCGCTCGGCCTCCTTCGCGTCGACGCGGTCGGAGAGCAGGTACAGCTCGCGCGCCTTCGCGGCGCCGATGAGCTGCGTGAGGAAGAACGTGCCGCCGTAGTCGCCGCTGAAGCCGACCTTCGCGAACGCCGTGGTCAGGATCGCGCTCTCCGCGGCCACGCGCAGGTCGCAGGCGAGCGCGAGCGAGAGCCCCGCGCCCGCCGCCGCGCCGGGAAGCGCCGCGATCACAGGCTTGGGCATGCGCCAGATCCGGCCCGCGGTCTCGCGCTGGCTGAGCCGCTGGCGGTGGATGCGCTCGTCGAGCGTGAGCGCGGCGCGCCCGGCCCCGCCCGCCGATGCCTCGGCCATGCCCTTCACGTCGCCGCCCGCGCAGAACGCGCCGCCCGCGCCGGTCAGCACCACGCAGGCCACGTCGGTGGCGGACTCGGCCTCGCGAAGCGCGAGCGCCAGGCCCGCGAGCATCTCGTCGGAGAGCGCGTTGCGCCGCTCCGGCCGGTTCATGGTGAGCCACGCTATGCGGTCTTCGACTCGCGCGAGCAGGTGTTCGGTGCCGGTCTCGATCGTGCGTCCCTGGGCCATCACGTCTCCTCGTGCGGCCCATTCTACGCGGATCGACTACGGCAGCGCGATCGTGCTCAGGACGTAGAGGCCATCCAGGAGCATCCAGCCCGCCATCAGCAGAGCGAACGCGATGTTCTCGAAGCGGCTCATGATCGTCTCCTCGCGGTCGTGCGTTTGGAAGACGACCCCAATCTCGCCGCGCGCGGCGGGCCGGGCTGTGAAGCGTTTCACTCCGAGGTGCAGATCGCTCTAGAGTGTTCGACCGGTGAAGGTCGCGAGCAGGCGGCCATCGGCACTGTGGAGCTCGAGCGTTCCGTCGACGATCGCCCACTTCGCGGTCGCGTCGAGCGCCGCGCCCAGGGCGTCCTCGGTGTCCATGCCGCGCTCGCACGCCATGCGCGTCGCGGCGACCGCGCCGAGCTCGATCTCGTCGCCGCGAAGCGCGTAGCTGCAGCTGAGCCGGTTGCAGCCGCCCGATCCGCTCACCCGGCCCGGCACGGAGCCGAACTCGAGATAGGCCTCGGTCTGCGTCTCGGCGATCGGCGCGCGATCCGCGCCCAGGCTCGCGAGCGTCCAGCGCGCGCCCTCGAGCCTGGCCGGGGTCACGCCCACGCCGACCGCCGCGCAGGCGAGCAGCGCGCCCCCGAGCAGGGCCACCGAGAGCGCGCGCAGTCCGGATCGCTTCATCCTGGCGAAGGCTGGTACAACACTTCCCGGCCACACTCCAGACGGCGAGGGGCGAAGCGACGATGAGCGAGAACTCCGAGACCCTGGCGACCCGGCCGCGCCGGCTCGAGCAGATCGAGCGCTGGGACATCGACACCGACGTCGCGATCGTCGGCTTCGGCGGCGCGGGCGCGTGCGCCGCGATCGAGGCTTCGGATGCGGGAGCCGTGGTGTGCATCTTCGAGTCCGCCTCCGCGAGCGGCGGCTCGACGGCGCTCTCGAGCGCCGAGATCTACATGGGCGGAAGCGGCGGCACGCGCGTGCAGAACGCCTGCGGCTACCGCGACACGACCGAGGCGATGTTCGACTTCCTGATGGCCGCGCAGGGCGAGCTCGCCGACGAAGCGCGGATCCGCGCCTACTGCGAGGGCAGCCTCGGCCACTTCGACTGGCTCGTCTCGCTCGGCGCGAAGTACAAAGACAGCGAGTACCGCCAGCGCGCGATCATGGCGACCACCGACGACTGCCTGCTCTACACCGGAAACGAGAAGGCCTGGCCGTTCCGCGAGCTCGCCGCGCCCTGCCCGCGCGGCCACAACCTGCAGGTCGAAGGCGACCACGGCGGCCCGATGCTGATGGGCGTGCTCACCGCGAACGTCGAGCGGCGCCCGATCCGCGTCGAGTACGACGCCCGCGCGCTGACGCTGATCGCGGACGCGGACGGCGCCGTACACGGATTGGTGGCGCGAATCGACGGCCAGGAGCGCAATGTCCGCGCGCGCCGCGGTGTGATCCTGTGCGCGGGCGGCTTCGCGATGAACCGCGCAATGCTCGCGACCCACGCCCCGCGCCTGCTCGCGTCCGGGAACATCCCGATCGGAAATCCCGGCGACACGGGAGCGGGCATCCGCATGGGCCAAGGCGTCGGCGCCGCGCTGCTGCACATGAGCGAGGGCTTCATCACCCTGCCCTTCTACCCGCCCGCCTCGCTCACCTACGGCATCTTCGTGAACGCCCAGGCCCAGCGCTTCATCAACGAGGACGTCTACCACGCGCGCCTCGCGCACCACGCCCTGCGCCAGCTCGGCCGCGCGATCTTCCTGATCGTGAGCCACGACGACTACCAGCGCCCCGCATTCCTGAACGCGCCCGTCGCCGGCACCGGCGAGACGATCGAAGAGCTCGCCGCCGAGATCGGCCTCGACCCCGCCATGCTCCGCCACACCGTCGACTACTACAACGCGCACGCCGCGCGCGGCGAAGACCCCCTCTTCCACAAGAGCCCCGAGTGGCTCAAGCCCCTCGCCCCGCCCTACGCCGCGCTCGACTGCACCCCCGGCCACGGCGCCCTCTACCCCTACTTCACCCTCGGCGGCCTCGACACACTCCCCACCGGCGAAGTCCTCACGCTCGACAAGCGCCCCATCCCCGGCCTCTACGCCGCCGGCCGCACCGCCTGCGGCGTGCCGCGCACCGCCGCCGGGTAC
>VGRW01000072.1 GCA_016875225.1 Deltaproteobacteria bacterium | reverse complement strand
CTTCGTCGATGAAGAAGGTCACGTCCGAACGATCCAGAGCGTCGCTGATATATACCGGAAGCAACAAACCCTGGTGTTGCTCGTACCCCTTGAAATCGCCTCTCTCACCCATCCTCGCCATGCTAGCGCGCGAGAGAGTCTTGGGTCAGGCTCCTAGGAGCGTCGAAGCCGACCTGGTTCCAGGGCGTGCCGGCGACTCTGGGCGAGCTCGTGTTCCACGCCGGCCGCAATGCGATCCGGCCTGCGGGATCGAGCCTGCGCCTGCTGCGGTCGGTGGCCGCGGCGCTGTCGCCGGCGTTGATGCAGGAGCTCGAGACACTCTTCGGTGTTCCCGTGATCCAGACCTTCGGAATGACCGAGGCCGGACCGCTGATCTCGGCGACGCGGCTGCCGCCCGCGATCCGCAAGCCCGGGTCGGTGGGCACGTCCTGCGGCCCGGAAATAGCGGTGATGGGGCCGGCGCAGCAGCTTCTGGGCGCCGGAGAGACCGGCGAGATCGCCGTGCGCGGCGACAACGTCTTCGCCGGCTACGAGGACGACGCGGAGGCCAACGCGACCGCCTTTCGCGCCGGCTGGTTCTACACCGGCGACACCGGCTACGTCGACGCCGACGGCCACCTGTTCCTGACCGGCCGGACCAAGGAGATGATCAATCGCGGCGGCGAGAAGGTGAACGTGCGCGAAGTGGACGACGCGCTGCTGCAGCACGAGGCCGTCGCCGAGGCCGCGGCGTTCCCGATCAAGCACCGGACGCTGGGAGAGGAAGTCGCTGCGGCGGTCGCACTGAAACCCGCGCGTGTCGCGAGCGAAGCCGATCTCCGCCAGTTTCTGGCGCCCCGTCTGTCCGCCTTCAAGGTGCCGCGCCGGATCTTCTTCCTCGATCGGCTGCCGCGAAACGCGGTCGGAAAGATCGACCGGCTGGCGCTCGCGAGATCGGCGGGCGAGCAGGCCGGCGCGGAGGGCAGCGGCAGCGGCGCGGCGCTGAGCGAGATCGAAGCGCAGATCGCGGCGATCTGGGCGACGGAGCTCCGCCTCCCAAGGGTGGGGCTCGACGAGAACTTCTTCGAGCTCGGCGGTGACTCACTCTCGGGGCTCCGGGTGTCTCTCGCGGTCGAGGCCGTCATTGGCCGGCCGCTGCCTCCGGAGGCCATGACGGATGTGACCACCGTCCGCGCCATGGCGCGCTCCGCGAGCGAGGCTGCATCGGCGCCGCTCGTGCAAGGCGCGCAGAGTGCGAGCGAGCTCGGAAGCGAGCAGTACCGCTCCATCGTCGCCATCATGGCCATGGGGCGCATCCCCGCGGTCCGGCCCGGCTCCGCGCTGAAGGTCATGAACCCCGCCGGCACTCGCACGCCGATGATCTGGTGCTTCAACAGCCCGGCGACCGAGATGATGGCGCTCGGCAAGTATCTCGACCCGGACCAGCCGCTGTACGGGGTGTTCTCGGGCGGGCGCGTCTTCGACCGCGGCGACGAAACGCTGCTCGAAATCGCGCGCCTGTACGTCGCGGAGATCCTGGAGCTGTTTCCGACCGGCCCGTTCATCATCGGCGGCAACTGCCAGGGCGGCCGCGTGGCCTTCATGCTGGCAAACTCGCTGAAGGACGCCGGGCGCGAGGTGGAAGCCCTGTGCTGTCTTGATTTCTCCCAGCCGAATCTCGTGACGTACGACGGCCGGATGCTGCTGACGTTCGGAAAGCAGAGCGCGCGCCGCTCCTACTCCTACGTCCGCTGGGGGCGATCCGGGTGGGAGAAGGCCTTCCGAACCCCGCCGACCGTCGCCTGGATCACGGGGAGTCACGGCGGGTTCTTCCGCGGCGACACGATCTCGAGCTTCGTGCGCACGCTCGAGGCGTTCCTGCGGCGAGACGCCAATGTGCCTGGGACGCTGGACGAGCTCTCGTCCCGGATGGTCATGGCAATGCACCGAGTGCCAGCTCTCTTCTGGACCTACCGCGGTATCTACAAGTCGTACGCGCGGTTCCGCTACGGTCCTCGGGTCAAATACAATCCGTTCACCGGAGAGCCCCGCTGAAGAGACGTCTCGGGGTCCTCGCAGCCGAGGCAGCCGGACCCGCGGGGTATCGTGTCTGGGCAAATCGAGGCGCTGCTCGCTGGAGCTCGACGCCACCTCCTCTCTCGGATCGCGAGCGCTGCGACGATTCGGGAGATGCGCCGGAGAGACGGTTCTGCGCGGACGCTTCTAACTCGCGCGCCGGAATCGCTCGTAGCGTTCCCGTAGACGCTCGGGGTCGGGCTTCTCGAGTGCACGCCCGGGGACGTGGATGCGCTGACCATGGAAGCCCTGCAACCCGTGTCTCAACATCGGCCCGTCCACTTCCTCGAGAACGTCGCCGCGGACTTCTACGATCAGATCGGGACGGATCCCGATGATCTCCCGATCGAACGCGGCATGATGGAGCTTGCAGAGCGCGAGCCCATTCGACACGACCGGCTCCCCAGCTTCCTCGCTGTCGGGGACGATGTGCGCCGCGTCGAGCAGCTCGCGGTGGCGCAAGCGACATAGGGCGCACTGCTCTCGGTACGCCTCGAGGACTCGCGCCTGGAACGTCTTCTGGTGGAGTCGCCTGAGCACGGTCACTTCGCTGTAGCCCCGCTCGACACCGCGATCCGCGCCGAAGGAGTATTCGCTGCGCTCGAGGTGCCGCGCGTCCAGCTCGACGCGAAACGTGAGGCGTTCGCGGTCGTCTCCGACCACGTAGACCGGCCACTCGGCGAGATATCGCCCGACGACCAGGCCATGCAGGTAGATGAGCGGCACGTGCCGGATGAGCGCCTCGCGCAGACCGACATTGTCGCGGTGGGATGGATCCGAGCCCCGATACTTGTACTCGAGCACGTGCTCGCTCACGAATCGATCCGCGTATGGCGCTGCCTTGCCGGGTTTCGGCGGTGCCGTGGCAATCGAGAGCGGAATCGCCGGCAGTACCGCCGGCTTGAAGATCCCTTGGGGCCCCAACAGCGGCACTCTCTGCCCGCGGAACGTGAACCCCTGGGAAAGGAGAGCGTACGGAAGGTCACTCCCGTGGATGCGTGTCTGTTCGGTCAGGAACTGGAACGCGGCGGCACGCACCGCGCCGTCGATTTCATAGTCTGACGCGTCACGCACACGCGAAGCGTACACCCGCCCGCAGAACGACTCGAGCTCCGCGCCGGGACGCCTTGCTAGACTTGCCCCTCACCTCGCAGACCGCGGAGAGCCCCCATGCCCCGAGTCCTGATCCCACCCCCGTACAGAGGCCCGACGCTGGGCGAGGCCGAGCTCGTGGTCGAGTGCGAGACCGTGCGCGGCGCGATTCTCGCGGTCGAGCAGAAGTACCCCGGCTTCGGGCAGCTCGTGCTCGACGCGCAGGGCAAGCTGCACCGGTTCGCGAAGCTCTTCGTGAACGGCGAGGCGGTCGGCTCGGGGCAGCTCGACCGGCCGATCGGCGCCGGCGACGAGCTCGAGATCGTCGCCGCGATCGCCGGTGGCTGAACCCGCAAGCGCGGTGGTAAGCTGCGCGGACTTCTAGGAGGACGAGATGGAAGGCGACAAGATCGTTCACGTCGACATGAACGCCATGACCGTCAGGAACGAGAACCTGCCCAAGGAATGGGAGCTTCTCGGCGGGCGGGGGCTCTCGGCGAAGATCCTGCTTCGCGACCTTGCGAATCCGAAGTGCGACGCGCTCGGTCCCGAGAACCTGTTCATCCTCGCGCCGGGCGTGCTCTCCGGAACGTCGGCGCCGACCTCGGGCCGGATCAGCATCGGCTGCAAGAGCCCGCTCACCGGCGGCATCAAGGAGGCGAACTCCGGCGGGAACCCGGGCCAGGACCTGGCCAAGCTGGGCATCCGCGCGATCGTCGTTGCGGGGCAGCCGAAGGACAAGAGCAAGCTCTACGGCCTGGAGTGCGACGAGGCGGGCGTGCGCATCGTCCCCGCCGACCACCTGGCCATGAAGTGGAACTACGCCACCTGCGAGGAGCTGGGCAAGAAGTACACGAAGAACGCCTCGTTCATCTCGATCGGCCCGGCCGGCGAGCAGCTGCTCACCGGCGCGTCGGTCGCCTGCACCGACCAGGACAATCGCCACCCGGCGCGCCACGCGGCGCGAGGCGGCGTCGGCGCGGTGATGGGCTCCAAGCGCCTGAAGTTCGTCGCGATCGAGCGCGGGAAGTCGCGCCTGCGCGAGGCGAAGAACAAGTCCGACTTCAACGAGCTCGCCAAGAAGTACACCAAGGCGTACCTGGACGGGCCGCAGATGTTCAAGACCGGCACGTCCTCGATCGTGCCGATCGCGAACATGCTGCAGACGTTCCCGTACAAGAACCGCGTCTTCGGGCAGTCGCCCGACGCCGCGAACCTGGACGGCGCGCGCATCGTCGAGAGCTTCGAGAAGCGCGGCGGCAGCATGCACAACTGCCTGACCGGCTGCATCGTGCGCTGCTCGAACATCGTCCACGACGCCGAGGGCAAGTACAAGACCAGCGCGCTCGAGTTCGAGACGCTGACGCTGCTCGGCGCGAACTGCGCCGTTGCGAGCTGGGAGGACGTCGCCGATCTCGATCGTCTCTGTGACGAGGTCGGGCTCGACACGATCGAGACCGGCGCCGCGATCGGCGTGCTGATGGACGCGGGCAAGATGGCCTGGGGCGACGCCGCGGCGATGAAGGCGGCGATCGCCGACGTCGGCAAGGGCACGGCGCTCGGCAAGGTGATCGGAAACGGCTGCGTCGCGGCTGGCAAGCACACCGGCCACCACCGCATTCCGGCGGTTCGCGGCCAGGCGATCCCCGCCTGGGATCCCCGCCCGCTGAAGGCCACCGGCGTCACCTACGCGACCAGCGCCATGGGCGCGGACCACACCGCGGGGCTGATCGTGAACCCGGGCCTTCCGGCCGACCAGTTCGCGCAGGCCTCGCAGGAGGTGCAGCTGGTGAACGCGGTCTGCGACTCGTCGGGCTTCTGCCAGTTCGTGCAGCCCACGCTCGACGACATCCGCCAGTACTACGGGCACATGTACGGTCGCGAGGTCTCGCGCCAGGAGATCGCCGATCAGGGCTGGCAGATCCTCGCGGACGAGTGGGAGTTCAACCGCCGCGCCGGCTTCACGGCCGCCGACGACGTGCTCCCGAAGTGCATGCAGGAGGACGCGATCGGTCCGGCAAAGGTCGTCTTCGACGTGCCGGCCGCGGTGATCGCCGACGCGAAGGTTCGAAAGGCCGTCCGCGACAACCTGTTCACGACCAAGGCGGCCGGCTGACGAACGCGTCGACTGCAGCCCGGGGGTAGCGCGTTGACCCGCGACGTCCGGATGCGGGGATTCGCGCAGCGGGTGGACGTCGAGCAGGTGGAACGCCTGCTCGCGCCGCTCTGCACCCCGCTCGGAGCCGAGCCGGTGCCGCTGCTCGACTGTGCGGGCCGCGTGCTCGCGCAGGACGTCGCGTCCGACGTGGACGTGCCGGGCTTCGCCCGCTCGGCCATGGACGGCTACGCGGTTCGCGGCGAGGACACCTTCGGCACCTCGGAGTATTCCGCGCTCGAGCTCGCGCTGGTCGGAGAGGCATACCCCGGCCGGCCCTTCTCTGGGCGCGTCGGCGCGGCCCAGGCCGTGCGCATCATGACCGGCGCGCCGATCCCCGACGGCGCGGATGCGGTGGCGAAGGCGGAGGTCTGCGAGGAGCGCGACGGCCGGGTCCGGATCCACGAGCCGGTCGCGCCGCGCAAGAACGTCGGAGCCGTCGGCGAGGACATCCGCCGCGGCGAGGTCGTGCTTCGCGCCGGCCGCCGGCTGCGCCCGCAGGACGCGGGGCTGCTCGCGTCGATCGGGCGCGGCCATGTTCCTTGCGTGCGCCGTCCGCGCGTCCGGCTGGTGATCACCGGCGACGAGCTTCTGGCTCCGGGATCTACACCGGACGGCGTCAGGATCGTCGACTCGAACTCGGTCGTGCTTCGCGCTCTGGTCGCGCGCGACGGAGGCGAGCTGCTGCCCTTCGAGCTGATCCCCGATCGGCCCGAGCGGATCGCGGCCGCGCTCCAAGCCGGCGACGCCGACGTGGTGCTGGTCTCGGGCGGCTCGAGCGTCGGCGCCGAGGACCACGCGCCGCGGCTGCTCGAGAAGCTCGGCGAGCTGCTCTTCCACGGCGTCTCGATGCGGCCCTCGAGCCCGGCGGGCGGCGGGCGGATCGGAGCGGCGCTGGTGTTCCTGCTCCCGGGCAATCCCGTGAGCTGCCTCTGCGCGTACGAGTTCTTCGCGGGCCCCTCGGTCCGCAGTCTCGGCGGGCGCTCGCGCGCGTGGCCGCATCGGCGCGTCCGCGCGCTGCTCGCGCGCAAGATCAGCTCCGAGGTCGGCCGCACCGACTACGTGCGCGTGGCCTTCGAGGGCGAGCGCGTCGTTCCGGTCGCGACGGCGGGCGCGTCGATCCTCTCGTCGACGGTCCGCGCGGACGGCGTCGTGATCGTCCCGCGCGGGCTCGAGGGCATGCCGGAAGGTGCCGAGGTCGACGTGCTGCTCTACGACGACGAGCCGCGAGCGGGCGAGGCGAGTCGGTGAAGCAGGAGCAGTTCCTCCTCGTGCTCGACCGCGACGAGGCGGAGGCGCGCTGGAATGCCGCGCTCGATCTCGACCGGCTCGGCGCCGAGACGGTCGCGCTCGAATCCGCGCTCGGCCGCGTGCTCGCGGTCGAGGTGCGCGCGCCGGTCGACGTGCCGAGCTTCGACCGCTCGAACATGGACGGCTTCGCGGTTCGCGCCGACGATACCTACGGCGCAAGCGAGCTCGAGCCGGTGCGCCTGCGCCTGAACGACGAGACGATCCCCACCGGGGTGTCACCGAGCCTTGTGGTCGAGCGCGGCACGGCCACCGCGATCGCGACCGGCGGCATGCTGCCGCGCGGGGCCGATGCGGTGGTGCCGGTCGAGCTCACCGACGTCGAGGACGGCGGCCGGGCGGTCGTCCTGCGCGCGGCGCGCGTTCCCGGCGCCGCGGTCTCGTTCGCGGGCACGGACATCGGCATGGGCGAGACGGTTCTCTTCGCCGGCACGCGGCTCTCCTCGCGCGAGACCGGCGTGCTCGCGGCGATCGGCGCCGCACGCGTCGACGTCGTGCGCAGGCCGCGCGTGGCGGTGATCTCGACCGGCGACGAGATCATCGCGCCGGGCGAGCCGATGCGGCCGGGGCTCGTGTTCGACTCGAACGGCCGCATGATCGCCGACGCGGTCCGCGAGCTCGGCGGCGAGCCGATCTTTTTCGGCGCGTTCCGCGACGAAGAGGCCGCGCTGCGCCGCGCGCTCGAGCGCGGGCTCGCGGAGTGCGACGCGGTCGTGCTCTCGGGCGGGACCTCGAAGGGCGAGGGGGACCTCTCCTACCGCGTGGTCGCGGAGCTCGAGCCGGGCATCCTCGTCCACGGCGTGGCGCTGAAGCCGGGAAAGCCGATCTGCCTGGCGGCGCAGCGGGGCAAACCCGTGGTGATCCTGCCGGGATTTCCGACCTCGGCCGTCTTCACCTTCCACGAGTTCGTGGCGCCCGTGCTGCGCAGACTGGCCGGCACGCCGCCGCTCGAGCGCGAGACCGCGCGCGCCACACTCGCGCTTCGCACCCACACCGAACGGGGACGGCTGGAGTACCTGCTCGTCGGACTGGTGCGCGGCGAGGACGGCGCGCTCCGCGCCTATCCGATGGGCAAGGGCAGCGGCAGCGTCACGACCTGGAGCCGCGCCGACGGCTTCGTCCGGCTGGAGCGCAATCTCGAGATCGTCGAGGCGGGAGCCGAGGTCGAGGTCACGCTTCTCGGTCCCGGGCTCGCGCCCGCGGATCTGGTCGTGATCGGTAGCCACTGCACGGGCTTGGACCTGATCGCACGCGCGCTGCACGCGGAGGGCTACTCCGTGAAGCTGCTCGCGGTCGGGTCGCAGGGCGGGATCGAAGCCGCGCGCCGCGGCGAGTGCGACGTCGCGCCCGCGCACCTGCTCGACCCGCAGAGCGACCGCTACAACACGCCCTTCCTCGATGACTCACTCGCGCTCGTGTCCGGGTACCTGCGCATGCAGGGCGTGGTCACGCGCGACGACGAGCGTCGCACGACCGAGGCGCTCCTCGCCGACCCGCGCCTGCGCATGGTGAACCGCAACCGCGGCAGCGGAACACGCGTGCTGATCGACGGCCTGCTCGGCTCGCGCCGCCCCGACGGCTACGCCTACGAGCCGCGCTCGCACCACGCGGTCGCGGCCGCGGTCGCGCAGGGTCGCGCGGACTGGGGCGTGACGATCGAGACCGTCGCGCGCGAGTCCGGCCTGCGCTTCCGCCCGCTGCGCAGCGAGCACTACGACTTCGTCGTGCCGGTGTCGCGCCTCGACCGCCCGGCCGTGCGCGCGCTGATCCGCCTGCTCGAGCCCGGAAGCGCGCTCCGCGCCGAGCTCGAAGCCGCGGGCTTCGCGAGCCCGCAAACCGCAGTCACCAAAGGGAGTCAGTCATGAGACCCGTATTCTGCTTCAGCTCGATCGTTCGCCTCGCGTTCGCGCTCGCTACTGCGGCGTCGATCGGCTGCGCCACGCAGAAGTCCTGGAGCTATCGAGCCGAGTCGATCTCCTCGAGTCCGATTCTGGTGAACAATTCGGTCTCCGTTCCGCCGTTCATGGACACGCGCCAGAACGAGAACCAGAACATGTTCGGGATGTACATGATCCCGCTGATGCCCTACGGCTGGATGAGCTACAAGACGCCGGAAGGCGCGCAGATGCACATGACCAGCGGCCTGTGGATGTGGCGCCCGAACGAGGACATTGCAAAAGCCGCCGCCGAGGGGCTGAACTCGTCGCACGTGTTCAAGGAGGTGTTCTTCTCGCACCGAGCCAGCGAGGGAGAGCTGGTCCTCCACGGGACGATCAAGTCCACGGATTTCGAAGGGAAGCTGTTCTCCTACGGTCTCTCGGTCTACGGGCCGGCGCTCTGGTTCATCGGGCTTCCCTCGACCAGCGCGAACAACGAGCTCGAGATCAGCCTGAGCCTGCGCGATCCGTCGACGAACTCCGTCCTGTGGGAGCGGAGCTATCGGCGCGAAGACGGAAATCTCAGCTGGCTCTACGTGATGAAGTCGGACTTCCTCTACCCGGATCTGCTCAAGGAGATCCTGATGGAGGCCGTCCGCGACATCCGGAGCGACGCGCCCGGCTTCAAGGTCCAGTGAGGAGGGCCGCGCGCGGCTACTCCGCCCAGTCGAGCAGCTCCTTCACCGTCTCCTGGTCGAACTTGTAGCGGAACGAGACGAACGGGCCGCGGGTGGTCCAGTCGCCCTGCGAGAAGTCGCGATCGCTGTAGCCGCCCCAGTTGTAGCCGGCGCTCACCCAGAGGTTCTTCATCAGCACGTAGCCGAGCGAGACGCTGTAGAGCTGCTCGATGTTCCCATCGCTCCACGCGTGGCGCATTCCGACGCGGCCGCCGACGTCCCAGCTGCCGAACAGGTCGCGGCGGATCTCGAGCCCGGTCACGTCCGTGTAGCCGTCGAGGTTCAGGCCGTCGATCCGCTCGAAGAGATACTTCGCGCCGTAGTGCAGCGAGGCCTGCGTCTTGCGGTCGAGCTTCACGTTCAGGTTCATGTTGTTCACGATTCGCGTCGCGCGGCTCTGGAAGACGTCGTAGTCCAGGTTCTCGCTGCGCAGCTCGAGCGACTCGAGCAGCGTGTAGCGGCTTCCGATCGGCCGGTAGACGCCGCTCAATCGCAGCCGGCCGAGCGACTCGATGCCGTCGTAGGCGGTGTTCGGCTGCAGCGTCCCGTCGGACGAATGGACCGGGCCTGTGCTCGAGTCGGGATCGGTCACGAGCGATGCGCCCGAGCCGCTCGAGTCGAAGAACTCCGCGCGAATCGCGACGCCGATTCCCGCCTCGAGCTCGCGGTACGCGCCAGCGCTCACGCTCCACTTGTCCTGCGCGTTGCCGAAGCGCGTCTCGACGCGCAGGTTCGCGGCCCAGACGTCCTGCGCGTAGGTCGTGCCCACCGAGACCGAGGTGAAGTCGTCGCCGTTGTGGTTGCCGGCGAGGCCGCTCACCACCGGCTGAATCGGGGCGAACGGGGAGATCTGCGTCGCCGCGAGGTCGTCGCCGGAAAGTGTCACGGAGTTGTCGACCGCGAAGTCGAAGGAGAGCGCGTCGGTGAGCTGGTAGGTCTGCAGCAGGCCGAGCGTGCCGAACAGGCGGCTCGCGTCCTGCTGGCTGCGGCTTCCGATCGCAGCCGTGGCCTGGCCGCCGCGCCACGGACTGGTGCGCAGGCCCACTCGCGTCGCGGCGGTGCTGCGCTCGCTCGCGACCGTGAACTCCTCCTCGCCGAAGACGGTGAGCTCCGGCAGCAGCGCGAAGTCGGCGCCGACCAGGAAGCGGGTCGGGAAGTCCAGGCTCTCGTCGCCGGAGAGCGTGATCTCGGAGTCGGCGCGCAGCTCGAGCCGGTTCTGGTAGGTGGTGTAGCTGCCGCCGCCGAGGATCTGCGGAGACGAGCTGTCGGTGCCGTCCGAGAAGACGTCGTGCGCCCAGCGCAGCCCGCCGTAGCCGCTGATCGGCCCCTCGCGGTGATCGGCGCGGGCCTCGAACAAGTCGCGTCTCGCGTCGGAGGCGACGTCGACCTGGCGGAACACCTCGCCCGAGAGCTGGAGCGTGTCGCTCCAGTGGTAGCGCGCGTCCATGCCGAGCTGCTGCATGTTCGTCTCGCTTGCGCTCTGCTGACCGAGCCCGAAGCCGGGCCGCTGCTCGCGCCAGTAGACGCGCGAGTCCAGATCCTTGTCGCGCCGCGAGAGCTCGGCGAGCCACGCGCCGCCGTTCGCATCTGCGTCGGAGTCGAGCAGCGACGAGCGCGTCTGCGCGTACTCGCCGCGCAGGCTCGTCACCGGGTCCAGATCGATGCGCAGATCGGAGCCATACAGGCTCGAGCGCTGGCCCACGGTTCCCTCGTGGATCAGCGACGTCCCCAGCTCCACGCTGTCGTCGAGAAGCTTCACGGCGGCGCGGCCGCCGCCGTTGAGCTCCTTGTCGGAGTCGTCGTCCGACTCGTACTCGGCGACGATGTACACCGGGTTGAAGCCCTCGGCGGTGCTCGGGATCGGGCGCTTGAAGAAGATCGTGCCGGACGTGTAGTCGATGTTGTAGTCGGTCCAGCGCGCCTGCTGCTCGGTCGAGATCACCTGCTCGCCGTGGAAGCGATCGCGGACCTCGATCGAGATGCGCTCGCTGTTCAGCACGATCCCGGAGCGCGAGAGCCGATAGAGGCCGGAGGTTCCGTCGCCGCGGATCTGGTCGCGCACGAAGGCCTGGCTCGTGTCGGTTCCGAAGGCATTGAGCGAGACGTGGTCGCCGTCGTACTCGCTGTGGAACCCGTTCATGGCGCGGCTGTAGCGCGACAGCTCCGTCACCGTGAGCCCGGTCTGGAAGTCGCCGAAGAGCGCGTAGAACTGCTTGCGCTCCAGCTTCAGGTACAGCTTGCGCTGGCTCGGAGCCTCGAAGCCCTGCGTGGTCGCGTCACCGTAGAGTGTGTAGTAGCGGTTCGGATCGAGGCCCCCTTCGAGCGCGGCGCGGTCGAGATCTCCCGACGATTCGTTCGACTCCCGCTGCGAGTCGTAGGCGGCCGTGAGCAGCCAGGAGCCCTTGATCCTTCCCTTCGCGAAGACGGTGGTGCCGCGATCGAGGTCGTATCCGTCCTCGACGTCCGACGGGACCAGGCTCTCGGAGTGCTCCGAGATGGAGCTGTGCAGAAGCGTTCCGCCGGTCAGGCCGACCAGCACCCACTCGCGCGCCTCGGCCTCGAGCCAGGGGTGCAGCTCCTTGGTGTGCCGTCCGGCGAGCGCGAAGCGAAGGTTCACGCGCCCCGAGGCGGTGGTCGGCGCGAGCTCGATCCGGGCGATGCCGTCGCGCCCGATCACGTAGCTCGGCGACTCGGGCGTGAGGCCCGCCTGGCGCCGCAGCTCCGCCGTCGACGCGTCGAGCGCCGGTCGATGCGGCGCCTCGATCTGGTACGTGCCGACCTGCCCCTCGCGCGCGGGCTTCTCGTCCTCGTCGGTGAAGCGCACCGCGATCACGGGATTCGTCCGGCCGTCGGCCACCAGCCGCGACATCTCGGGCACGAACACGGCGCGGAACGGCGGCCCGGCGTAGTGGAGCGAGCGCTCGATCCGCGCGAGCTCGTTGCCGGCGGCATCGAGCTCGCGCGCGACGAAGGTGTTGTCGCCGTCGGCCAGATCCACGCCGCGCCAGCGCGAGAGCGAGACGGTCTTCGCGTCGTTCGAGAACGCCCCTTCGAAGTTGAACTTCGGCACCGGGATTCCATTCTGAGACAGCTCGAGCGTGGTTCCGGGCGCGTGTTTGATCGCGATGTTCACGCTCGCGATCGCCGCAGCGAAGCCGGGCTCGGGCGCGAGCCACTCGAGTCCTGGCTTCGCCTGCTCGAGCCAGGTCTTGTTGAAGACGGCGGGCTTGGGCGGTGCGTCGTCGAGCTTGGGCGCTACGGCCGTCTGCCACTCCTCGCCCGGCCGCAGGCCGAGCGTCTCGACCACCTGATTTCCACTTCCCGAGCTCGACTCACCCTGCAGCAGTGTCTTCGCGACGGGTGTCTTGGCGTGCTTCTCGACCGGGGTCTCGAAGATCACCACCGCTGACGTCTCGAGCGCTCGCTCGCTCGGCTGCGTCGGCTTGGCGTCGAACGCGAGATCCATCGACCAATCGCCCGAGGGCGGCTCGCCGATCCGGAACGTGACCACGCCCTGCTTCACGTCAGGATCCCCGATCGGGGCGCCGTCGTTTCGCGCGCTTCCCGCCACGTACTCCACGCCCTCGGGCAGCATCACGACGGCGCGCGCGTTGCGCACGTCGACGCCGTTTCCGCGCAGCGCGAGCTGATGGTGGATCGTGTCGCCGACGAGCTGGCTCTCCAGCCGCTGGCTGATTCCGCCCTGGCGGCGCGGACGCATCTGCACGCGGAAGTCGCTGCGCCAGAGCGCGCCGCCCTGCATGTCGACGAACTGCGAGAAGGGGCGTCCGGCGAACGCGTGACCTTCGTCGTTCGCGCACGGCAGCGGTTCGTAGAAGCCGGGCAGGCTCTGCACGTCCATCTGCACCACGTGCGGGCCCTTCCGGATCCCCGCGAAGTGGTAGTAGCCGTTCGAGTCGGTGATGGCGTAGGTCCCGTCCTCGAGGTAGACGCGCACGCCCGAGACGGCCTCGCCGGCGAAGTCGTTGCTGTCGCAGCTCCCGGCCGAAACGCGGCCGACGATGTAGGCGCTGTCCGCGCCCAGATCCTCCTCGACGCGAACCCTCGCGACCGCTTCCTCCGTGATCGATCCGCCGAGCGTTTCGGCTCGCGCGGTGGTTCGCGTCATCCCCGGCCGCGAGCTCGGCGCGACCTTCACGGTGAATCGGATGTGGGTCACCACGCGCACGACGCTCGCGGGAAGCGTCCAGGTGAGCGTTCGCCCGTCCGACGAGATCAGCGGGTCCGGCTGGCCGACTTCGTCGATACGCACCGACTTCGGCGTGAAGCGGAAGCCGGGCGGGAGCGTGACCGTCACCTCGACGCCGAGCGGCGCATCCGCGATGCCAGGATTCTCGACGCGGACGTCGAACTGGAAGTGTTCGCCGACCGAGACGACGTCGCGGCTTGGGCGGATCGAGATGAAGCCCGCCGCCGACGCGGCGTCGAGCGGCAGGTCGAGCTGGAAGGTCGGCCCGGCGGGAACGCTGAACACCTCTCCCCGGGAGCCGACCGCGAGCGCGAACGGCGCGCCGGGAAGCGCTTGCAGCGTGGCGTCGGGGATTGCGCTCGGGAAGGTGTAGCTCGCGGGCGGAGTCACTTGCAGGCGATAGCTGCCGGCGGGAGCGACAGGGAAGCGATAGCCGCCCGGGCCGAAGCTGTAGCTCTGTCCGCCGCCGTCGCTGACCGAGCCGCCCGTGGTCAGGCTGGCCGGGAAGGAGCTCACGCCATCGTCGCCCAGGATCCCCGTCGCGGGGAGCCCGGTGGACTCGTCGATCATGGTGACGACCGCGAAGTCGACCGGTGCGCCGGTCGCGCTGTCGAAGACGCGGCTCTCGGGGTCGATCATCGCGGTGTCGGAGTCGCTGTCGCTCGCGTCGAACGCGTCGGTGTAGCTCGACGCGATCGTCTGGCCCGCGGGCGCCGCGAGCACGCAGTCGTTGCTGCTGCTGGGTGGCGCCGCGGACGGCACGTAGCCCACGAAGATGCCCGTCGCGACGCCGGTCTCGAAGAGCTGCAGCTGCTCGGCGTCGCCCGCGCTCGGCGCGGTGAGCGCGACGAGAACCGACTCCACCAGCGTCGAATTCCGGTTCTGGTCCGCGTCGACGAGCCGCACGAAGACCGGCTCGCCCGGGTGGTAGCTCGGCGTCGTGATGAGCTCGGCGCTGGCCAGATTGATCGCGCCGCCGCCGTACGCGGTCGGTGCGGGGAGCGGGTTGAAGCTTCCGCCATTCCAACACGAAGTGGCTGTGACGGAGTAGGAGACGGCGCCCGAAGCACCGGACGCGTAGCGCATGAACTCCAGGGTCGAACCGGAGCTCATGACCGCGGTCGTGATCACCAGCGTGTTCGACGGACGGACGATCCCGAGCGTCGCGCCGATGTCGTACGTCGCGTAACCGGTGTTGGGAATCGGAGTTCCCGCCGGTGTCTGCGCGTTTGCGCTCCAGGGAAGGAGCGCAAACGCGAGGAGCAGAAGCGCCAGCGCCTCGCGGAGCCGGCTGGGTCGGGGGAATCCCGATCCAGCCGGCTCGTTGAGACACAACTTGCGAACCGCAGACGTGCGGTACGGTGCAGTCCCAATCCTGGGCCGAGCGCGCAAGTCTCCCGTCGCACCGGCACACGAGCCGGCGCGCGGGCACTCGACGTGCCGCGGCCTTCGGGGGAGGGGACCCACCATCGGGCTAGTCGAACGTCAGTCCACGGACACCCGGAAGGTGATCACCGCGGATGCGCCCGGAGCCAGCGAAGGCACGGTCACCGTGACGGTGCCGCCTGCTTCGGATCCCTGGTCGAGGTCCAAGGCGTTCGACTGGGCGACTCCGTCCAGGTCGATGCCGAAGCCCACGGCGTAGGTGTCCGGCTCGAACAGGACGTCGCCCGGAAGCACGTCGCTGATGGTCAGCGTCGTCGCGGAGAGCGCCGAGCCGGCATCGTTGGTCACCGTGATCTCGTACTCGACGATCGCGCCAGGGATGTGGCGCGCGTTCGGCGCGGCGCCGTTCACCGGATCGCTGATCAGCGTCTCGGTCTTGGCGATCGTCACGTCGGCGGATTCCACCTGGTAGGCGCCGCTGTCGGAGAAGTCGGCCGCGTTCGCGGCGTCGGTGTCACCCGCGCCGTCGCCGAAGACGGTCTCCATCGTGGCCGGATCCTCGGGGTTGGGCTCCTCGACCAGCGCGGCGCCGCCGTTGGCCGTGGTCTCGCGCGCCGTCGCGGTCAGCGTGACCGCCGCGATGTCGCCGTTGCCCTGTCCTCCGGGGATCGTCGCGACCACCCAGATGCCCACCGATCCGTCCTCGGCGAGCACGTCGACGGTGGTGGCCGTGTCGACGAGTGGCTCGTAGGTTCCGATCACGCCCGCGTCGACCACCGTGGTCAGCGCGCTAGGATCGAAGTTGTCCACGCCGCCGAAGGGATCGGTGGCGTTGTTCGCCGCGCTGAGATTGAAGCCCAGGTCGGCGTTGCTGGTGTTGGTCAGGGTGAACAGGAACGCCCCGTCAGTATTCGGGGTCATGGCCACATAGGTCACCGGGACCGAAGTCACCGTGAGATCGACCAGGCGGTCGACCACGAAGTCGACCGCCGTGCTCGTGACCGTGGGCTGCGCCACGGCGTTCACGCTGTAGTCGACGGTAGCGGTGTTCGAGATCACGGTTCCAGCATCGGTGCCGGCCGCCGCTGCCGTTCCGGCCGTGCTCCACAAGAGCGCGGCTGTGGCAAGCGCACCTGCCACTCGTTTCAAGTCATGCCTCAACATTGCCTTCTCCTTGCTGTATTTCCAACTCAACTCAACTCAACTCAACTCGACTCGACACTGCTGCGCGTGTCCTGCGCTTCCACCCTTTTGGGGAAGGAAATCATTCGACTCACTCGACGCGGGCCCGGAAGCTCACCTCGCGACCTTCGCCCGGCGCGATCGGATTCTCGATCTGCCAGCGGACGTGCGTGAAGTCCGCGGGCAGGGCCGCGCGCATCGAGCCGTCCGCGGCTCGAACCTTCAGCGTCTCCTTGGCGCCGAAGCTCTTGCCGCCGTCGACGGAGAACGTGACGCGCGCTCCGTCCGAGCTCACCGAGCCGTCGACGTACTCCATGTGCTCCGGGATCGGATCGGTCACGATCACGTCGCTCGCCGGAGCCTTTCCGGTGTTCGTCGCGTGAAGCGTGTAGATCACCGCCTCTCCGGGCGGGACCTTCGCTGCAGGCACGCGCTTCACTTCCTCGCGTCCGTCCTCGGTCTTGACCTTGACTTCGACCTCTGCGGTCACTCGAACCTCGATCGCAGAATTCCCTGCGGCCTCGACTGCGAGCGCGCTCCACCCCGGGAGCAGTACCGAAAGAGCCAGTGCGACTGCGTACTTCATGGCGTTCCCTCCTAATCGATCGTGACTTCGAACGTGATGGTGTGGGGGAGAGAGCCGCCGGCCACGTTCCCTAGCGCGACGGTGACTTGATTCGGTGTCGTGCCGCCGACGTCACCCGCGTCGAGGTCGGCTGCATCGCTCAGCGCGCTGCCGTCGAGCGTGAGCGATCCGGCGTCGTAACTGGTGAACGGCGGCAGCGGATCGGTGATCACCAGGTTCGCGACCGTTCCGGTGCCGCTCGTCGTGACGACCAGCGTGTAGGTGATCGTCGAGCCCGGTACGGGCGTGCTGCCTCCGCCGGGGTCGGAGACCACGGCTGACTTCACGGTCGAGACGATCAGATCCGCGACCAGATAGCTTCCCAGCGCAGCGCTGGTTCCGCTGCCGATCACGGCGTCCGTGCCGAGGTCGCCTCCGCCCGAAACGATGGTGCCGCTGACGGCGCCCGTGAACGAGGTCGCGCGCAGCTCCTCGTCGCCGCGATCGCCGTTCACGACGGCCGGCGGAATGTCGGATAGCGCGAAGACGAGTCGAGCCGCATCGGGCGCGAGCAGTGGATCGTTCACGCCGGGCTGGTAGAGCGGGTCGACGCCGGGCTCGAAACTCCCGGAGTCGTTTGAATCGCCCCGGCTTTCCCGGAGGCTCCATTCCTTGAGAGGATGGAGCGATGGGAAGGAAGAGCAAGTTCTCACCAGAGGTCCGGGAGCGATCGGTTCGGCTGGTCTTCGAGCACAAGAGCAAGTACGGCTCGGAGTGGGAGGCGATCGGCTCGATCGCGGCGAAGATCGGTTGCACGGCGGAGACGCTGCGCAAATGGGTTC
>VGRW01000071.1 GCA_016875225.1 Deltaproteobacteria bacterium | reverse complement strand
TTTTGCGGAGATCTCGCGGATCCTGCTCGATCTCGAGCTCGCCGGGCTGCTGCTGCGCTCCGGCGTCCGGCTCGCCCGAGCGCGGCCCGCCTGAGGCGCGCGGGCTATGTTCCGCGCGTGGTGCCGGAAGCCGTATCGGTGGTCGGGGCGGGACTCGCGGGCTGCGAGGCCGCCTGGCAGCTCGCGCGCAGGGGCGTGCGCGTGCGCCTGTTCGAGATGCGGCCGGCGCGCCGCTCGCCCGCGCACTCGAGCGATGCGCTCGCGGAGCTGGTCTGCTCGAACAGCCTGCGCTCGGATGCGCGCGAGAACGCCGTCGGCCTGCTGCACGAGGAGCTGCGCCGCGCCGGGTCGCTCGTGCTAGCGGCCGCCGACGCCACGCGCGTTCCCGCGGGCTCGGCGCTGGCGGTGGATCGCGGCGCGTTCTCGGCATGGATGACCGAGCGGATCGAGGCGGAGCCGGCGATCGAGCTCGTGCGCCGCGAGGTAGCCGAGCTTCCCGAGGGCCTCTCGATCCTCGCGACCGGCCCGCTCACCAGCGACGCGCTCGCGGCAGAAGTTCAGAAGCTCTGCGGCGATTCGCTCTACTTCTACGACTCGATCGCGCCGGTGGTCCACGCCGACAGCCTCGACCTGGACGTGATCTTCCGCGCCTCGCGCTGGCGCGACGCCTCCGACGGCGGCGGCGACTACCTGAACATTCCCCTCTCGCGCGAGCAGTACCACGCGTTCGTCGCCGAGCTGCTCGCGGCCGAGAAGACGCCGCTGCACGAGTTCGAGAAGCCGCAGTACTTCGAGGGCTGCCTGCCGATCGAGGTGATGGCGGAGCGCGGGCCGCTCACGCTCGCGTTCGGCCCGATGAAGCCGGTCGGGCTCGAGGATCGGCGCGGCGGCCCTACACCGTTCGCGGTCGTTCAGCTCCGCCAGGAGGACAAGGCCGGCACGCTCTACAACCTGGTGGGCTTCCAGACCAAGATGAAGCAGGCCGAGCAGAAGCGGATCTTTCGCGGGCTGCCGGGAATGGACAACGCCGTGTTCGCGCGCTTCGGCTCGGTGCACCGCAACACCTTCATCCGTGCGCCCGAGCTTCTCGACGAGCGGCTCGAGCACCGGAGCCGACCCGGGCTCCACTTCGCCGGCCAGATGGCCGGCGTCGAGGGCTACGTCGAGTCGGCGGCGCTCGGCTTGCTCGCGGGGATCTTCGTCGCCGCGAAGGCGCGCCGCGGCGTCGCGCCGCTCCCGCCCGCGACGACGGCGCTCGGCGCGCTGCTCCGACACCTGCGCGAGGCCGATCCGCGCCACTTCCAGCCGATGAACGTGAACTTCGGCCTGTTCCCGCCGCTCGAGGGCTCGGCCGCGCGCGCACCGCGTCGCGAGCGCAACGGCCGCATCGCCGCGCGCGCGCTGGAGGCGCTCGAGCCGTGGACGGTCGAGGTCGGCGCCGTGCGCGAGGCACCGTGACGAGCGACGACGCGAGCGCGCTCGCCGCCTTCGGCCGCTACCTCGGAGCGGAGCGCGGGCTCTCCAAGCACACGCTCCGCGCGTACCTCTCCGAGGCCGAGCGCCTGGCCGAGCGCCCCGAGTGCCAGCGCTGCGGCGGGCTCGACCAGATCGACGCGCTCTCGGTCCGCTCCTACCTGGCGAGCTTCCACCGCGCGCACAAGCCCTCGACGCGAAACCGCCGGCTCGCGGCGCTCCGCTCGTTCTTCCGCTTCCGCGTGCGCAGCGGCGCGCGTGCGGCCGATCCGACCGAGGGCCTGCCCGGACCGAAGGCGGAGCGCCGGCTGCCGGCGCCGCTCTCGGCCGAGGACTGCGAGACCCTGGTCGAGGTCGAGGAGCGCGGTCGCGCGCCGAAGCTCGCGGTCCGCGACCGCGCGCTATTCGAGCTGCTCTACGGGACCGGTCTGCGCGTCGGTGAGCTCGCGCGACTGCGCGTTCGCGACTGGCACGCCGACCGCCACGAGCTGCGCGTGCTCGGCAAGGGCCACAAGGAGCGGATCGTTCCGGTGCCCGCAAAGGCGCGAGAGGCGCTCACGGCCTGGCTCGCGCTCCGCGAGCCGCAGGGCCTGCTCGCGAAGCCCCTGTTCACGAACGCGCGCGGGCTCGCGCTCTCCGAGCGCGGCGTGCGCGTGATCCTGCGCCGCAGGATGCTGCTGGCCGGAATCGCGCGGCCGGCGAGCCCCCACACGCTGCGGCACTCCTACGCGACGCACCTGCTCGACGCCGAGGTCGACCTGCGCGCGATCCAGGAGCTGCTCGGGCACGAGCGGCTCTCCACGACGCAGCGCTATACCCACGTCTCGGCGGAGCGGCTGGCGCGGGTCTACCGGCAGGCGCACCCTCGCGCGAAGGGAACCGGGAGCCCATGACGAAAGCGATCGAATTCCACGGAACCACGGTCGTCGCGGTGCGCCGAGCCGGGCGCGTCGTGCTCGCCGGCGATGGTCAGGTGACGATGGGCAGCACGGTGATGAAGCGCAACGCGCGCAAGATCCAGCGCCTGCGCGGCGGCAGCGTGCTCGCCGGCTTCGCGGGGTCCACCGCCGACGCGTTCGCGCTGGCGGAGCGCTTCGAGGCGAAGCTCGAGGAGCGGGGCGGGATCCTGCGCCGCGCCGCCGTCGAGCTCGCCAAGGACTGGCGCACCGATCGGATGATGCGCCGGCTCGAGGCGCTGCTGATCGTCGCCGACGCTCAGGATCTGCTGGTGATCTCGGGAAACGGCGACGTGATCGAGCCGGACGGCAGCGTGACCGCGATCGGCTCCGGCGGCCCGTACGCGCTCGCGGCGGCCCGGGCGCTCGTCGACGCGACGGAGCTCTCCGCGCGCGAGATCGCCGAGCGCGCGCTGCGCATCGCCGCGGAGATCTGCCTGTACACCAACGACCAGATCACGGTCGAGGAACTCGGCTCGTGAAGACGTTCACGCCGCGCGAGGTGGTGTCCGAGCTCGATCGCTTCATCGTCGGCCAGAACGCGGCGAAGCGCGCCGTCGCGATCGCGCTGCGCAATCGCTGGCGCCGGCAGCAGGTCGAAGGGGAGCTGCGCGACGAGATCCAGCCCAAGAACATCCTGATGATCGGCCCGACCGGCGTCGGCAAGACCGAGATCGCGCGGCGGCTCGCGAAGCTCGCGGCAGCGCCGTTCTGCAAGGTCGAGGCCTCGAAGTTCACCGAGGTCGGCTACGTGGGCCGGGACGTCGAGTCGATCGTGCGCGATCTGGTCGAGGTCGGGCTCGCGCTCGTGCGCGAAGAGGAGCTGGAGAAGGTTCGCGCGTCCGCCGAGCGGATCGCCGAGGAGCGCCTGCTCGACGCGCTGTTTCCGCGCAAGCCCGGCGCGATCACCGGTCTCGACACCACGCGCGAGCGGATGCGCGAGCTGCTGCGCGCGGGCGAGCTCGAGGAGCGCGAGGTCGAGATCGATCTGCCCGACCGCGCCGGGCCGGGGATCGACCTGTTCGCGCCGCCGGGCGCGGGGGATCTGGGCGTCGCGCTGAAGGACATGATGGGCGGCCTGCTGCCGAAGAAGACGCGGCCCCGGCGCGTGAAGGTCGCGCAGGCGCGCGAGCTGCTCCGCGACGACGAGGCCGGGCGAATGCTCGACAGCGAAGCGATCCGCGAGAAGGCCGTGCACCGCGTCGAGCAGAGCGGGATCGTCTTCATCGACGAGATCGACAAGATCGCCCGGCGCGAGGGGCACGGAGGTCCGGACGTCTCGCGCGAGGGCGTGCAGCGGGATCTGCTGCCGATCGTCGAGGGCACCAGCGTCGCGACCAAGCACGGAACCGTGCGCACCGACCACGTGCTGTTCATCGCCGCCGGCGCCTTCCACACCTCGCGCCCGTCCGATCTGATTCCCGAGCTGCAGGGCCGCTTTCCGATCCGGGTGGAGCTCGAGAGCCTGGACGAGGCGGCGTTTGTGCGGATCCTCGAGGAGCCGCACAATGCGCTCGTGAAGCAGTACCGGGCGTTGCTCGCGACCGAGGGCGTCGAGCTCTCGTTCAAGCCGGACGCGATTCGCGAGATCGCGCGGATCGCGGCGCTGGTGAACCAGTCGACCGAGAACATCGGTGCGCGCAGGCTCCACACGGTTCTCGAGCGATTGCTGGACGAGACGCTCTTCGAGGCGCCCGATTCGGCCGGAGCCCCGGTCAGCTTCGACGCCGCGCGCGTTCGCGACCACCTCGCCGACATCGCGGGCGACCGGGAGCTGTCCCGGTTCATCCTGTAGGCGCAGATGGAAGAGCTGATCCGCAAGGCGAAGATCCTGGTCGAGGTGCTGCCGTACATCCGTGCGTTCGGCGACAAGACCGTGGTCGTCAAGTACGGCGGCGCCGCGATGGAGAACGACGCGCTCAAGGCGTCGTTCGCCAAGGACGTGACACTTCTCCGGTTCATCGGGCTGCGGCCGGTGATCGTCCACGGCGGCGGCCCGCAGATCGGACGCATGCTCGCGCGACTCGGAAAGCAGTCCGAGTTCGTCGACGGAGTGCGCGTCACGGACGACGAGACCATGGAGGTGGTCGAGATGGTGCTCGGCGGTCAGATCAACGCCGAGATCGTCTCGCTGATCGGCGAGGCCGGCGGCCAGGCGATCGGGCTCACCGGCAAGGACGCGGGCGGCTTCCTGCGCGTGCGCACGCTGCTCGGCCCGGGCGGGCGCGACCTCGGCCGCGTCGGGACTCCGGAGAGCGTCGACGTCTCGGCTATCCGCACGCTCACCAAGGACGGGTTCATCCCGGTGATCGCGCCGGTGGGCGTCGACGCCGCAGGCGCGACGTACAACGTGAACGCGGACACGGCGGCCGGCGCGATCGCGGAGGCGCTCTCGGCCGAGAAGCTGATCCTGCTCACGGACGTCGTCGGCGTGCTGGACGAGGCGAAGACGCTGATCGCGCAGATGAGCGAGACGCAGGTCCGCGCGGCGATCGCCGACGGCACCGTGAAGGGCGGAATGATCCCGAAGCTCGAGTGCGCGGTGCACGCGCTCGAGCACGGCGTGACCGCCGCGCACGTGATCGACGGACGCGTGCCGCATGCGCTGCTGCTCGAGATCTTCACCGACGTCGGCGTCGGCACGAAGCTGGTTCGAGATGCCGCCCGCTGAGAAGGCGCCCAAGGATTTCCTCTCGATCGCGGACTGGCCGCGCGAGGAGATCGAACGCATGCTCGCGCGCGCGGCGGAGCTGAAGGACCTGCGCCGGCGCCGGGTGCCGGTGGATCCGCTGCGCGGCTGCTCGGTGCTGCTCTACTTCGCCAAGCCGAGTCTGCGCACGTTCGTGACCTTCGAGGTCGGGGTCGTCGAGCTCGGCGGGTACCCGGTCTATCTGCCGCCCGGGCAGGTCCAGATCGGAGAGCGCGAGCCGCCCGAGGACGTCGCGCGCAACCTCTCGCGCTGGTGCCATGCGATCGTCGCGCGCACCTACGGCCACGAGGTGATCGCGACGCTCGCGAAGCACGCGAGCGTTCCGGTGGTGAACGCGCTCACGGATCTGCTGCACCCCTGCCAGGCGATGGCCGACGCGCTCACGATCCTGGAGCACGGCGACCTGCGCCGCGACGAGCTCTGCTACGTCGGCGACGGAAACAACATGTGTCATTCGCTCCTGAACCTGGCCGGGTGCCTGGGCATGCGCATGGTCGTCTGCACGCCGAAGGGCTACGGGCCCGACGCGGGAATCCTGGCGAGCGCGAGCCGGCTGGCCGCGCACAACGGCGGACAGATCCGCCTGGTCGACGAGCCGCTGTCGGCGGTAAAGGGAGCGGGCTTCGTCTACACGGACGTCTGGGCCAGCATGGGGCAGGAGGCCGAGGCGGAGGAGCGGCGGAAGGTCTTCCGCCCGTTCCAGATCAACGCGGAGCTGCTCGCGGCCGCGCCCGCGCACGCCAAGCTCCTGCACTGCCTTCCGGCGCACCGCGGCGAGGAGATCACCGCCGAGGTCTTCGAGTCGGAACGCGCGATCGTCTTCGACCAGGCCGAGAATCGCCTGCACGCCCAGAAGGCGATCCTGGAGCGGCTGATCGCGGGCGCCTAGCCGCCCGCGTCGAGGGGCTGCGACAGCGCCGCCAATCGCGGCGTTTGGTGACCGGCGCTCTCAACTTCGGTTCGAGCCTCCCCGATAGCTTCGATGCGGAATTGCGCATCGGAGTGGAGGCAGGATGAGCTCGAGCCACGATCGTGATGCGGCCTCGCTCGAGGCAGCGCGGACGAACGTGCGCGTCGATCTGCCGGACGCGTTCCAGGCGGAGATCCGGGAGCTCGCGCGAACGCTTCCCGAGCTCGACTACTTCCAGCTGCTCGGCGTCGCGCGCGACGCCTCGGGCGACGAGATCCGCGACGCGTTCTTCGAGCGCTCCAAGCGCTTCCACCCGGACCGCTACTTCACCAAGCAGCTCGGCGCGTACGGAGCGCTGCTGACCGAGATCTACAAGCGCATCGTCGCTGCGCACGACGTGCTCCGGGATCCGAAGCTCCGCTCCAGCTACCAGAAGTCGCTGCCCGAGGCCAAGACCGCCGCGAAGCCCAAGCCGACGGCCGCGCAGGCGCAGGTCGCGCCGCGCCGGGCTCCGCCGTCGCCCGCCGGCCGCGGCTCGTCGCTGCGCAATCGCCTCGGCCTGCAGTCGCCGGGGCTCGTGCTCGGCTCGCTCGAGAAAGCGCTCGAGCAGAGCCGCGCGCGCGCGCGCAAGCACTTCGACGCGGCGCTGCAGCAAAAGACGGCCGGCGACTGGGCGCGCGCCGCGCAGCTCGTCGAGCTGGCGCTCGCCTTCGACCCGCGCGAGAAGCAGTACCACGACGAGCTGGCCGACCTGCTCCCGCGCGCGAATGCCGAGCGCGCGGCGGACGTGCGGCGCAAGGCGGAGCTGCTGCTGCACGGAGATCGCGTCGGCGCCGCAGAGCTGCTCGAGGAGGCCTCGCAGCTCTGCCCGACGGACGCGGAGCTCGCGCACCGGCTCTCGAACCTCCTGGCCGATCTCGGCAGCGACCTCGCGAAGGCGGCGCTCTACGGCGAGCGCGCCGCCTCGCTCGACGAGGACAACGTGCGCTTCCGGAAATCGCTGGGGACGATCTACCGCCGCATCGGCGAGCCGCAGAAGGCGCGCAAGCACCTGCAGCGGGCCTGGGAGCTCGATCCATTGGACAAAGAGATCCGCGTGGCGTTGCAGACACTATGAAGCGTTGCGAGTCGTGAGGAAAAGACGATGAGTCGAGTGATCGGAATCGACCTGGGTACGACGAACTCGTGCGTGGCCATCCTCGAAGAGGGCCAGCCGGTGGTGATCCCGAATACCGGCGGCTACAAGACCACGCCATCGATCTTCGCCGTGACCGAGGAGGACAAGCGCCTGGTCGGCCACCTCGCGAAGCGACAGGCGGTCACCAACGCCAGGAACACCGTGTACGCGGCGAAGCGGCTGATCGGGCGCTCGTACGACTCGCCGGAAGTCGCGAGCTTCAGGCAGCTCCTTCCGTACGAGCTCACCGAGGGCCCGAACAACGACGTGCGCGTGCGCGTCGCCGGCCGCGTGTACACGATCCCCGAGATCTCCGGCATCGTGCTGCGCGAGATGAAGCGCGTCGCCGAGGAGTACCTCGGCGATACGGTGCAGCAGGCGGTCATCACGGTGCCCGCGTACTTCAACGACGCCCAGCGACAGACCACACGCGACGCCGGCCGGATCGCGGGCCTCGAGCTGCTGCGCATCATCAACGAGCCGACCGCCGCCGCGCTCGCCTACGGGTTCGGCCGCGACAAGACCGAGACGGTCGCCGTCTACGACCTCGGCGGCGGCACCTTCGACATCTCGATCCTGCAGATGGGAAAGGGCGTGATCGAGGTTCTGGCGACGAGCGGCGACACGCAGCTCGGCGGCGAGGACTTCGACCGGATCGTCGTCCGCCACCTGCTCGCCTCTTTCCGCGACAAGGAGGGGGTCGATCTGGGCAGCGACACGATGGCGCTGCAGCGGCTGAAGGACGCGGCGGAGAAGGCGAAGTGCGATCTGTCGCAGGTGACCTCGAGCGAGATCAACCTGCCGTTCATCGCGGCGGACGCCGAGGAGAACGCGCTGCACATGAGCGTCGTGCTCACGCGCGAGAAGCTCGAGGAGCTCACCGGCGAGCTCGTCGAGCGCACGCGCGGCATCGTGCAGCGCGCGCTCGAGGACGCGAAGGTCACGCCCGCGCAGATCGATCAGGTCCTGCTGGTGGGCGGGCAGACGCGAATGCCGCTGGTGCAGCGCTTCGTCGCGCAGCTCTTCGGAAAGACGCCCCACAAGGGCGTGAACCCCGACGAGGTCGTGGCGGTGGGCGCGGCGATCCAGGCCGCGATGCTCACCGAGGAGAAGGAGGGTCCGCTGCTGGTCGACGTGACGCCGCTCTCGCTGGGCATCGCGACCTTCGGCGGGCACTTCGCACGCCTGATCGACCGCAACAAAACGGTGCCGACCTCGCGCCAGGAGACCTTCACGACCACGCGCGACAACCAGACCGCCGTGAAGATCCGCGTGCTGCAGGGCGAGAGCGACCTCGCCGACGAGAACGATCTACTCGGCGAGTTCGTGCTGGCGGGAATTCCCGTCGGCCCGAAGGGCGCGCCCGAGATCGAGGTCACCTTCGACATCGACGCGAACGGCATCGTCTCGGTCTCGGCCCGCGATCTGGCGACGGGGCGCGCGCAGTCGATCCAGGTCAACCCGCGCGGCACGCTCTCGCCAGACGAGATCGAGCGGCTGGCGCGACAGTACGGTCAGAGCGACGAGGTCGCGGTTCGGGGCTAGGACGGGAAGCTTTGAGCAACTCACGACACGATGAAGTGACGCGCCTGCTGAAGCGAGGGCTCAACCACTACGGGTTGGGCGATCTCGACGGCGCGATCTCGTGCTGGGAGCAGGCTCGCGCGCTCGACCCCGAGAACCAGGCGGTGCACGACTACCTCGAGACCGCGTACGAAGAGAACGGCGGCGCGCGCAAGCCGCCGGCTCCCGTCACGGCGGGCCCGCGCGCCACCGGCCCCGCGGCGGGTCGGCCCGCGCAGCCGGCCCCGACCGGGCGGATCGTCACCGACGACGACGACACGCCGAAAAGCGGTCCGATCATCGAGTTCGACGCCGAAGACGACCCCGACACGCAGCTGCAGCTCGCCCTGCAGTCGTACAAGGAGGGCCGCTTCGACGACGCCTGGCGCGAGCTGAACGACGTCGCGAAGTCGCAGCCGTCCCGGCTCGACGTACAGGGCTACCTGCAGCTCGTCCGCAACGAGCGCGCGCAGACCTGGGCCAAGGAGATCGGGGACCAGGGGCGGGTGCTGCGCCGGCGCATCAGCACCGCCGAGATCATGAAATTGAAGCTCAAGCCGGACGAAGGCTTCATGCTCGCGCAGGTCGACGGCCGGCTCTCGATCGCAGATCTGATCAGCCTTTCGACCTCGGACCGCGTCCGCACGCTCGAGATCATCGCCAAGCTGATCCGCGATCAGATCATCGAGTAGCCGCGGGCTCGCTGACGAAGCGCAGCAGATGCGGCAGCAGGCGCCGCATCGGATCCGTGTCCGGCGCGATCCTTCCGAACAGCGCGTAGACGTGCGCGAGCGTGCGCGCCCAGAGCAGCAGCTCTCTCGGCACACGGAAGGCGCGGCTCTCGCGCAGCAGCCGCTTGCCGAGCCCCGTGAGCGCCTGGATGCCCGCGGCGTTCGCGCCCAGCGCTCGGGCGGCTCCGGCGTCCAGCGCGGCGGCGAGGGCCGCGCGCGCCTCGGCCTCGCGGCCCGGCAGGAGCGCGTTCGAGCGCCCGAGTCCGGCGAGCAGCGCGTCGACGTCTCGGGCGAGCAGCGCTTTCATGCCCAGGCGCAGCTCTTCGCGAAGCTGCGGCGAGAGGCGCTGCGCCAGGCCGAAATCGATGAACAGGACGCGCGGCTCGGGGCCGGGCTCGTCGACCACGTAGAGGTTTCCGGCGTGGGGGTCGGCGTGGAATAGCCCGTGGCCGAAGATCTGCCGGCCGTAGGCGTCCGCGACGATCGCGAGCACCGCCTCGGCCGCGACGCCGCGCGCCTCGAGGGCAGGGCGATCGTCGATCCGCAGCCTCGCGACGTAGTCGAGCGTGAGCACGCTTCGCGTGGTCGCCTCCCAGTGCACGCGCGGCACCAACACCCGGGAATCGTCGGCGAGATCGCGCGCGATCGATTCGGCGGCCTGCCCTTCGCGCTCGAAGTCGATCTCGTTCAGCAACGCTTCGGAGAGCTCGTCGACGAGCTCGCCGGCGTCGCCGCGGCCGAGCCATGGACCGAGCAGCCAGGCGACTCGCCGCAGGCCGCGCAGATCGCGCTCGACCCGCTCGGGCGTGAGCTCGGCGTGGCGCACCTTGACCGCGACCTGCTCCCCGCCGCGCAGGCGCGCGCGGTGCACCTGCGCGATCGAGGCCGTGCCGAGCGGCCGGGGATCGATCCACGCGAAGCGCTCCGCCGTCCCGAGCGCGCGCGCGAGCTCCGCGCGGATCTGCTCGAAGGGAACCGGCGGCGCGGAGTCGGCGAGCGCGCCGAAGGGCGCGCGAAACTCGTCCGAAAGTGCGTCCGCGCGGATCGCCAGCTGCTGGCCCAGCTTCGTGTAGACCCCGCGAAGCGAGCCGAGCTCCGCGGCGATCCTGCGCCCGGCCTCCGCTTCGCGCTCCGCGCGCGTCCGGCGGCCCGCCAGCGGCCCGACGTTGCTCGCTGCCGCGCGCAGCGCGGCGCCCGCGAGGCTCGCGAGCGGAAAACGGCGCCGCCGCTCCGAGCTCGCGTATGCCGTCATGCGGCGGAGTCTAGACGCGACGCATCATTGCGTCCTCTCGTAGCCCGGAAACTTGCGCGAGAGCTGCACATTCCTGTGTCGGATCGGCTCGTAAGCTTGACACCAAGTTAGCCCACGTAATAGAAACGGCCACCGGTCATCGCGATCGAAAGACTTCTCCCTAGGGGGGCTTCTGCGACCTGTGCGCCGGTAGGGCCGGATCGATTTCGCTTCTGGCCGCGGCGCGAAGCGCCGCGGGGTTCGACGGGGAGGGGCATTGAGCAGGTTGTTCATCGCGCGAAGATTGTGCGCCGTCGGCTGCCTCGGACTGTTCGCGTTGCTCTCCAGCGGCTGCGTGGAGGAGTCCTACGAGGAGAAGTACGCGGAGGGGGCGATCGACCTGCCGGACGATCTCTACGCCGTCACCGCGATCGGCACCGAGCACATGTGGGCGGGCGGCTACTTCGGCGCGATCTACCGCACCACCGACGGCGGAAAGAGCTGGCGAAAGCTCGACAGCCTGACCGACCAGTCGATCTACGACATCGACTTCGCCGACGAGAAGAACGGCTGGGCCGTGGGCCGGCGCGGATTCGTGATCCACACCACCGACGGCGGTGACACCTGGGAGCCGCAGAGCATCCCGCGCAAGCCGGCGCAGCACCTGTTCGCGATCACGGCGATCGACGCGAACACGGCCTGGGCGGTCGGGGACTGGGGCGGTCGCTACTTCACGGCCGACGCCGGCAAGACCTGGCAGGACCGCTCCTTCCTGCTCACCGAGGATCACCCGAGCTTCAAGTACCTCTCCGACGACGAGCTCGATGCGTTCGAGCGCGGCGAGAAGCTCTACGACGACGTCTTCCTGAACGACGTCTTCTTCGTGGACCAGAAGCTCGGCTGGATGGCCGGCGAGTACGGCCACATCTACCGCACCGAGGACGGCGGCGAGACCTGGGCGCGCGGGCAGATCGTCGGCACGGTCAGCTTCGACGAGATCGTCTTCCCGCAGGGCGAGAAGAAGGTGCCGAAGGAGCGCTGGGAGCAGATCTTCGCGGCGACGAAGGTGCTGGAGCAGAAGCCGTACCTGCGCATCGAGCTCGAGGGGCTGATCACGGCCCAGGAGCTGCGCGCGCGCGGCGACACGTTCCTGGCCGACGAGCGCGCCGACGAGATCCAGAAGTTCCTGGAGAACGAGGGCATCAACCAGGATCGCATCAAGATCAAGAACGCGACGCCGCTCGATCAGGAAGGCGTCGACATGAAGGCGTTCGCGGAGCACAAGCTCTCGCCGGTTCCCGCGCTGCGGATCCAGGTGATCGAGACGCCGTTCCTCTTCGACGTGAAGTTCAAGGACGCGGACAATGGCCTGATCGCGGGCCTGGGCGGCGTGCTGCTCCGCTCCAGCGACGGCGGGCGGACCTGGAACTACCTGCCGAGCGGTTCGAAGCAGGCGCTGTTCTCGGGCGTGTTCGCGGAATCCAACCTGGTCGTGGTCGGTGAGAAGGGCGTGCGCCGGATCAGCGACGACGGCGGCGCGACTTTCAGCCGCCTGGGCGACGAGGACGGCAAGGGCCGCTTCCCGGCCGACAAGCACGGATACTTCCGCGACGTGATCTGCGGAACGCCGAGCGTGTGCTGGATGGTCGGCGCAGCCGGGAACGTGCTGCGCTCGACCGACGCTGGACTCAGCTGGTTCGAGATCCTGCCGCAGCCGGAGCAGATTCCGGCCACCGGCGCGGGGGAGTGAGAATGTCGGATCAGAAGCCCGATCGCGGTCCCGTCGAGGAGAACCTGCCCGAGAGCGCGTTCTCGATGCGCTTTGGCCGCTTCATCATGAAGTACCGCTTCGCGACGCTGATGACGCTGCTCAGCATCGCGGTCTTCTTCGCGTTTCCGCTGGTGAACGCCGCCTACTACAACTACACCGCGGCACGCAGCGAGACCGGCGAGGGCGAGCTCCTGCTCGGCGTGAAGGCGCGGTTCCGCGTCGACGCGAACGTGCGCAAGACCTATCCCGAGCACCCGTACATCCACGCGCAGGACAAGTTCTCTGGCAAGTTCGGATCGGCCTCGTTCATCGCGATCGCGGTGATCAAGAAGGAAGGCCAGATCTACGACTACGACTTCCTCGAGAAGGTCTCGCGGATCACGGACAAGCTCGACCAGGCGCCCAACGTCAACCACTACCAGGTGCGAAGCCTCTCGCACATCAACACGCGCGTGATCCACATCGAGCCCGACGGTGCGATCGAGGCCGTGCCGCTGCTCGAGGAGATCCCCGAAGAGGACGAGGACCTCCAGAAGCTGAAGGAGACCGTGCTCGAGAACCCGGGAATGATCTACGGGCAGCTCGTCTCGCGCGACCACCGCGCCTGCCTGGTCTCGGCGGGCTTCATCACCCACCGGCTCGACAACAGCGAAGCCTACCTGAAGCTCTTCAACTACCTGGAGAACCTGAAGGCGGAGGAAGAGGCGGACGGCACCGCGGAGATCTACATCTCGGGCGCGCCGATGGCCACCGGCTACGTGATCACGCAGGCGTTCGAGATGGGCTACTACCTGCTGCTCACGATCGTCCTGCTGTTCTTCCTGCTGCTGGCGTACTTCCGACGCCTGCACGGCGTGGCGATCCCGATGGTCGCGGGTCTGGCGACCTCGATCTGGGGCATGGGCTTCTGCGCCTGGCTGGGCATCACGCTCGACCCGCTGATCCTCGTGATCCCGCTGCTGATCACGGCCCGCTCGATCTCGCACACGATCCAGATGGCCGAGCGCTTCTTCGAGGACTACGAGATGGAGTGCGAGGCGCTGGAGCGCAAGCTCGGGCGCAAGATGACGCCGCAGGAGGCGGACGAGGCCAAGATCGAGACGGCCACCACCGCGATGGCCAAGCTGATGCTGCCCGGAATGCTCGGGATCATCACCGACGCGGCGGGGCTCGCGGTCTGCTTCCTGACCACGATCCAGACCATGCGAGACCTGTCGATCTTCGGCTCGTTCTGGGTGGTCGCGATCATCTTCAACGTGATCCTGCTGCACCCGATCATGATCGCGTACCTGCCGCCGCCGCACGCCTACGTGCACTTCACGCCGCGCTGGATGCAGGCGTTCCTGAACTTCGCCGGGAACGTGGCCACCGGGGCGCGGAGCAAGTTCGTGCTGGCGGGCAGCGTCGCGCTGATGCTCGGAATCGCGACCTACTACGTGCTGTTCCACACCACGATCGGCGAGAGCCGGCCGGGCGTGCCGATCTTCTGGCCCGATCACCCGTTCAACGTCGCGACCGCGAAGCTCGGCGAGACGTTCGGCGGTGTCGACCAGATGACGATCTTCGTCGACGGCGACGGCAAGAGCGCGAGCTCCGACGGCCTGGTGCTGCAGCGCATGGAGGCGATGCAGCGCTGGATGCGCAAGTACGTCGAGCCGGGAGCGACGATCTCGCTGGTCGACATCATCAAGCAGTACTGGCTGGTGAACCACTACGCCGACCCGAAGTGGGGCTTCGTTCCCGACTCGGCGCAGACCGTCGGCGGGATCATCTTCCAGCTGCAGAAGAGCAGCATTCCCGGCTTCCTGCGCCCGTTCCTGACCGAGGACGCGGAGGACGCGAACATCACGTTCTTCTTCCGCGACCACAAAGGGAAGACGATCGAGCGCGCGATCCACTACGCCAAGCAGTTCATCGACGAGAACCCGATGGGGCGCATCAGCGTGCGGCTGGTCGAGGACCAGGGGGGACTGCTCTCGGCCGCGTACTACTTGTTCGGCCCGGTCCTGTTCCCGCGCCACAGCGAGATGGTCGTGCAGGTCGCCGACATCAACGAGGACCAGAAGATCACCGGCTACCAGCCGAAGGACGCCGTGAAGGTCGGCCGCTGGACGGAGCCGGTGGACGCGGCCGAGGTCGAGAAGAACGTCGTCGCGGCGATCAAGTCGCTCGCGCTGAAGAAGCTGCCCGAGATCGATCGCTCCTCGCGGCTGAGGAAGGATCTGGGACTCGACTCGCAGCGCCTGGGCAAGATCGGCGACAAGCTTTCGACCGAGTTCGACTACCGGGTCGAGACCGTCGACGCCACCAAGGAAGAGGTGGTGCAGCGCACGGAGACCGTCGGCGAGCTCATCGACCACATCGCGAGCCGCAGCGTCTACTACATCGACGAGGAGTGGAAGACCGACGAGGGGAACATCACGGCGCAGACGATCCGGTACTGCCGCCACTACTGCCCCTACGAGCTCTGGACCCAGAACACGAAGTTCAAGGACACCTCGTTCAACCCGCAGCGCACCAACACCTACACGCGCGGCGCGGAGTTCGTGCTCGCCGGCGGAATCATGGGCGTGTACGCGGCCGTGAACGAAGAGGTCGAGCGCGGCCACATCGCGAACATCGTGCTGATCTTCCTGATCTGCTACGCGTTCGTGGCGATCAGCTACCGCTCGAACTCGTCGGGGCTGATCCTGGTGTTCAGCCTCGCGGTGGCGACGATCGGCTCGCTCGCCTACATGGCGCTGCGCGAGACGGGGCTCACGATCCAGACTCTGCCGGTCCAGTCGGTCGGCGTCGGAATCGGCGTGGACTACTCGCTCTACGTCACCGACCGGATCAAGCAGGAATACACCTGGTGCGGCGACCTCGACGAGGCGATCCGCCGCGCGATCCGGACCACCGGCATGGCGGTCTCGTTCACGGCGACGACGCTGATCGCCGGCATCGTCGTCTGGTCGTTCAGCAACCTGCGCTTCCAGGCCGAGATGGCGCAGCTCCTGAGCATCTTGATGGGCATGAACATGCTGGGCGCGGTCTTTCTGGTTCCGGCCTGTGTGTCGATCGTGCGGCCGAAGTTCTTCTCGGCGTCACCCACCGTGTCGTCGGAGCAACATGACATGGGTGGCTCGCAGCCGAAGGCCGCTGCCGGGGGTGTTGGGTAGGTCATGACCGTCGCGGCCGAAGGCCACGCGGTCTCGTGTTGTGCGCAGATGAGGGGAATGCGATGAGGGGAAGGCTTGGCGCCGGAAAAGTGGCCGCTCTGGTCCTCGGCACGCTGCTGATCGGGATCGGGCTCGCGCGCACGTCCGCTGCTGCGTTCGAGTGGGAGCTGCCGGGCGAGCGCAAGTTCTCGATCCACGGCTTCTACGAGTCGCGGCTCATGTTCGTCGGCTCGGAGCTGCCTCTGAACGGCGCGACCTGGTCGAGTTGGCGACATGTGCTCAGCACCGAGCTCGAATTCAACGCGTTCCCCGACGGCTTCGGGCCGTTCGACTCGATGTTCCTCTTCTCGCGCTTCCTGATCAGCTACGACTGCATCTACACGCGCGCCTGCGGCACCTTCAACAGCGCCGACTCGTACGGCGACGACCAGCGCAAGGCCGTACGACAACCGCTCTCGCTCGACGACGACGTAGAGAACAACCCGGCGTACTTCGCCGGCCTGCTCAAGCAGAGGTACCGCCCCGGCTCGCTGGTTCCCGCGAGCGAGGAAATCAATCCGGGCCGGCGCTACCGCGACTGTGAGAATCCGCCCGGGGTGTTCTCGAATCCGTTTCCCCTGGCCGTCTTCTGCAACCTGAACAACCGCTCTCCGCTGGACAACCCGAACAACCAGACGGGAAACAAGACCTGGGAGGTTCGCGCGGGAGCGTTCCACCCCTTCACGCGCCCGAGCCTGACGGCCGCGGCGCGTTCCACGGTCGGAGATGCCGAGTACTTTCGCCTTCAGGCGCTGCTGATCAACGGCAGCGTCCTGTCGCACTCCCAGCGAGCGCAGCGCCTCGCGCTTTTCGCGGAGGCCAGCGAGACGACCGACCCGACGCTCGCGGCCGCTCTCACGGCACAGGCGGACGCGATTCTCGGCACTCCGGAGACGACCTTCGACGCCAACATTCCTGGACTCCTGGGCACGCGGCCGGACCAGAATCGCTTCGCGCTCCTGGCCGACAGCATGGCGCCGGAGCTGCTCACGGCGAAGTGGGGCTCCAGCCGGCTTCGCAACATGGTCTGGCCGTTCCTGGCGACGATCGACACGCCGATCCGCCCGGAAGGGTACTTAGCGGGCGGGGGCGCGCTGAACACGATCGGCCACTACGACCAGGCGCTCGGCGAGACTCTGGTCGCCAACATCGGCGGCCTGCCGGGGGCGAGCGACGCCGACGGCTCGCCGGTCTACTCGGCGGCGAACGCCGCCAACCGGATCAACCCCTTCTTCGTCGGTCCCGACGGCCTGCGCGACACGGCCGACGATCTGCCCTACGTCACGAACAACACCCGCGCCCAGGACGTCGGGTACGTGCTCGCGGCCCCGATCGCGGGTTCCGGCGCGCTCGACCAGGACCGCTTCGACGCCACCTTCGGCCGCGGCACTGCAACCGACCCCGCCCGGAGGATCTACTCCCTCACCGCGCAGCGCGAGGTGCAGAGCGCGCTCGACCCCAATTCGACCAAGCTGGTCGAGCTCTATGGCGTGTACTCCTCCGACTACCTGATCAGCCGCGGCTGCCCCGCCGCCGGCGGCACCTACAACCGCGTCTTGGGGACGTGCCTCTCGGGCTCGCAGGATCTGAGCGCGCAGGCGCTCGCGCTCGGTTGTGGAGCGGCCGCAAAGGCCAGCTCGACCCTGAACATCGGCACGAACGGCGACGGGGACTGCATCGAGGTCAACACCTCGTCACCCACGTCGGCGGCCGCCCGCCAGGCGAGAGTCCAGTTCGAGGTGCTCGGCCTGCTCGGCGACCTGAACGCCCGGCCGATCGAGTCGATCGTCGAGCCACTCGACACGACCGATTTCCGCTCCGTCGCCGACGGCGGGCCGAGCAACACCTTGCCGGCGCGACCGCGCTCGGCCGACAACGGCATCGTCTTCGAGTCACCGGGCCAGCGCCACGAATATCAGCAGTACCACAACCTGGTCTCGAATCTCGATCTGAAGTACAGCGTGGATTCTCTGCAGTGGAACCACGGCGCGAGCCAGGACGAGCACGAGTTCGCCGAGGGCTACCTCGAGTTCGAGATGGCGGACAGCCAGATCTACACCCGGGTCGGCAAGCTGATCCAGGTCTGGGGCAAGACGGAGCTGTACCGCAACCAGGACCGCAACAACCCGCTCGACATCGGCAACGGCATCTTCGCGCCTTCT
>VGRW01000070.1 GCA_016875225.1 Deltaproteobacteria bacterium | reverse complement strand
ACTCGAGCGGCAGGTCGCCCCAGACGACCTCGAGCCCCAGCCCGCCCATCGCGCGAACGATGAACAGATCGTCGCGCTCGAAGTGGGTGACGAGGCGGCCGCCGTCCTCGTCGATGGTCCAGTCGTCCTCGTCTGCCTCCCGCGTCAGCGCGTCGAACTCGGGCACCTGCGCGGCCGGGTTCCCGAGGAACGCCGCGAAGTCGAAGGGTTTCTCGCCGCGGTGCTTCAGGATCTGCAGACCCGGGGGCGGCGCGACCGGGGCCGCGGCGACGTCCGGCGTCCTGGGCAGCTTCGCGGCCAGCGACTTCGAGTCGACCGAAGCCAGGTAGCGGCGATCGAGCGAGCGGTCGCCGTCCGCCTCGGCCACGAAGCGCATGCCGATCTGGAAGTACGCGCGCGTCAGGTCGACCTCGTCCGGCGGCTCGAACACCGCGCGGCCGTCGACGATACTTCCCGCGCTCGAGCGATCGACCTTTCCGTCGCCGTTGGAATCCCAGAGAAAGACCGGCCGCAGCGCGCCGCGTCCGGCGCGAGCGCGCTCGACCAGCTGGCGGCCGAGTCCGATGCTGAGCCGAAGCGGGAGCCGCTGCTCGACCCGGAAGTCGTCGAGCGTGCCCTCGATGTCGTTCTCGGCGTGGTAGAAGAGCTCGCCGGTCGGGGCCTTGTAGTGAAGCTTCGGCTCATACTCGTCGCCGCGCGGATGCACCCAGAGGTCGCGCGTGTTCGGATCGACGGCCTGCGCGATCAACGCGGCCGTCGCAAAGCAGCACAGGGTTCCGAGCGCGACCGTCCGTCTCATGGCGACCCTCCAGTCGTCCGCGTGAAGTGGGCGTCGCGCGAGGCGAGGTGTCGAGTTGCTCGCGAGCTGCGCGGGGCCTGCTTCGGTACGGACCCGCTCACCGGCCGAGAGATTTCTTCGCTGCGTCTGCCTTTTGGTGTTCTGCATCACGTCGCGCCGGCAAGACCTTGGCGAAGTTCCCGACATGCCGCGGATCTCGCAGAGCCCCGAAGGCCGCCCGTTCGGGCGGTTGGTGGACCTGCTCGCCCTCGGCAGCCTGCTGCTGGCGCTGGCCTGTGGCGGCGGGGGTGGAGGCGGCGGCTCTTCGTCGGGTGATCCGGATCCCGATCCGCCGCCGGACGGAGGCTCGGGCGGCGGGACCACGCCGCCCCCGACGCCGGTGCCAATGCAGACCGCGGAGGTTCGCTTCCTGGCCTCGGAGTCCGACGGGGTGCTCGGCTACCGGCTGTCGATCGCGACCGCGAGCGGCCGCTACGGCTCGGGAATCCAGCTCGATCTTCCGGTCGGCACGGCGGACGACGCGGGCGGTGGCGTGCTCGCGGTCGACGTCGAGGTCCCGCGCGACTCCTACAGCTACCTCGCGATGCGGGCCTACTCGGCGTCGGCGTTCTCGACCTACTCCAACGAAATCGTGATTGCGCCCGAGTCGAGCGCGAGCTCCTCGTCGGCGGTTCCGGTTGGCGAGTCCGACGAGGCGCGCGGGGCCATGACGAGCGCGCCGTCGAGCCGAACCCGGCTGTCGGGCGCAAGCGGATCGTACGCTTCGACCGGCAGCTCGACCGGCGGGTCCACTTCGGATGGAAGTGACTCGGACGCGGCCAGCGCCGACGAGAGCGCGGAGCTTGCGAGCGCGGGCGCGCCCGGCTCGCTCGACTTCGACGGCGCGGGCGAATACCTGTCGAGCTCGGCCCCCGCTGTGCTCGGCGTGAGTCAGCCACTCACCCTCTCGCTCTGGGTTCTCGCAGATCCCCGCGCCACGGGGAGTCGCGGGCTGGTCCGCGTGCGCGGCGGCGGGGATTCGACACAGAACCGCGTCGAGCTGACCTCGAGGGGCGCGGAGCTGCGCATGGCCGTCCACGACGCGTCCGGCCAGCTCGTCTACCAGGCGAGCTACTCCTCGGCCCTGGTCGCAGCCGACTGGCAGCACGTCGCGCTCAGGTTCGACGCGACCGTCGACGCCGCGCCGATGCTCTTCGTCGACGGCCGCGTGCTGGCTCCCGAGACGTCCGAGTTCACCGGCTCCGCCCCGATCTTTGCCGACACGCCGGGGCTGATCGTGCTCGGCGGCGGCGACGGCGCCGACGTCGGAACCTGGTTCGGCGCCATCGGCCACGCCGCGCTCTTCTCGACCGCGCTCGCCGAGGACGAGATCGACGAGATCTGGTTTCGCGGCCACTCACTCGACCTGCGCGAGAGCCTGGGCGCCTACGACTCCGCAGCCGCGCTGCTCCACTACTGGAGGCTCGGCGAGGACCCCACCGCCGTCGCGGCCGACCTCGGCAGCGCGCGCCCGCCGATCGACCTCGACGACCCCGCCGGCGGCATCGACGCCACCGACATCGTCGCCGACGCGCCCGCTCCGCTGCCGTAGCGCCACCCGGCGCCGCGCTCGACACCCGTCGCATCGATGGCGTCCCCGATGCGATTCGAACGCATGACCTGCTGCTTAGGAGGCAGCCGCTCTATCCATCTGAGCTACGGGGACGGGCAAGCGCAGCGACGCGTGAGTCTCGCGCGCGGGCCGTCGTGCCGCCAGATCGGGGGCGGGAGCGGCTCAGCCGGTCAGGATGTGCTCGAAGAATTCGTCGAACTCTTCGTTGCCGCGCTCGATGAAGATGCCGAAGCCCGGCTTGGCCTTCTCTTCGCTGGGGAGCTGCTTGGTGTTCCAGCTCACGGTGCCTCGGACTTCGATCTTGCTGCCGTGCCGATCGTGGAAGACGATGCGCACGGGCGCGCCGACGGAGGGGAGCACGTTCGCGCGCGCGAACAGGCCTTCCTTCGAGACGCTCTTGATGTGGCCCGTGCCGCGCAGCTTTCCGGACTCGAAGGCAGCGGGAATTCGCTTCATCACTCGGCGCAGGCGTCTGCGCTCGATTCCGTTCGGCGGCGTCATCTGGATCGGGCTCCCTGGCGATTCATCGGCGCGACTGCAAGCGCGCTTTACAGCGGACTGGACGGCGGAGCGCCGGGTCAGGCGAAGAGGCGCGCGAGCTGGGAGACGATCGTCAGCGCGCTGAAATAGCCGTAGAAGGCGAATGCGCCCGCGAGCATGGCGATGCGCGGCCACGACGGCCGCAGCGCGCCGCGGAAGGTGCGCAGGTTCAGCCAGATCAGCAGACCGGAGTACAGGAACATCACGCCGGCGTTCAGCGACGCGGAGAGCACCAGGAGCGTGAGCGGGCTCGACAGCCCCAGGCCCAGCACCGCGACCCCGAAGGCGATGAAGGCCCAGAGGAACAGGAAGTAGAGCCGCCCGATCGTGAAGCGCGCGCTGTCGCGCAGGAACGAGACGCGGGCCAGGTCGGCGACCACGCGCGAGACGGCGTCGAGAAGCGCGAACTCCGTCGAGAGCAGCACGAAGATCGAGGCCCAGAGAAATGCGAGCCGCGCGGCGCCGCCGAAGCGCAGCCGGAGCGCGTCGGCCTGATCGCGCAGGAAGCCGAAGTCCGGCGAGAGCGGCGCGTCCGGCGCGAGCAGCGTATGGGTCAGCAGACAGAAGAGCGCAAGCGATCCCACGCAGAGCAGCTGGAAGGTGACCAGATGCTCCAGGTTCGCGCGACGCCACCAGACCCGCCAGCGCGCCAGGTTCTCGGCGCTGCCGGCGAAGCGCAGGCCAATCTCGCTCTGCGCCTCTTCGCGTCCCGAGAACGGGCTGGTGATCCGGCCGATGTAGGCGCCCATTCCGTAGCCCTTGTCGCGGATGTAGTTCGACTGCGCCAGGTTCACCGAGCCTCCCGCGCCCGCGAACGCGAGCGCGCCGAGGAAGAGCGGCAGCTCCACGCCGTCCGGGATCCGGCCGATCTGCAGCGCGCCGCCGAGAAGCGCGCCGACGTCCGCCGCGCGGATCAGCAGCACCGCGAGCACGAGCAGGAGCGCGAAGATTCCCAGCACGAGCACCGTCTGGACCGCCTCGACGGTGCGGTACACGACGGGGCCTAGCGTCAGCAGGACCCCGCAGGCGATCAGGCCCGCGATCGCGTACGCGGTCGGGCTGCCGCCGATCTGCCAGGCGAGCAGCTCGCCCGCGCCCGTCGCCCAGCCCGGCCAGATCCACGGCACGGTTCCGCAGACCAGGAAGATCGGGCCGAGCGGCCGCGCGAGCCGGACGAAGCCGGTCACCGCGCTCTCGCCGGTCGCGAGCGTGTAGCGCTCGATCTCCATGTTCATGAAGTACTGCAGCGTGACGCCGATCCAGGCGCCCCAGAACAGCGCGAAGCCGTGCTCGGCCGTGAGCCGCGGCCAGAGCACGAGCTCGCCACTGCCGATCGAGAGCCCCGCCAGGATCACGCCCGGCCCGAGCATGCGCCGGAACGGGACGGGCGCCGGAAGATCACGCTCTTCGGTGTCGGGAAGCCGGCCGGACGGAGGGCGGACTACCTCCACCGGCGGTCGTCCTGGATCGCGTAGTAGGTGAACTCGCTGCCGTCCTTCGCGATGAATCGGAAGCTGAAGTAGCGGCCCGGCGTGCCCTCCTTGGGCGGATTCCTCTCGAGGTACCGCGAGATCAGCTTCGCGCCGTCGCTTCCCTCCCCGACGCCGTCGACGACGAGGCGGCTGTCGCCGCCGTCGAAGTCGAGCGCGCGCTCTGCGGCGGCGGGATCGTCGCCGCCCATCTCGCGAACCCGGAGCGAGCCGCGATGCGCGTGGTAGGTCAGCGATCCCGCCTTCACCATGCGACGGAAGTCCGCCACCCCGTAGTCCGGGCGATTTCGCGTGCGAAAGTGCAGATGCAGCACCCCTCGCCGGTCCGGCACGCGCCGCTCGATGCCCGAGTAGCAGTACTGCGCGCCTTCGACCTGGATTCCGTAGAAGGTCGCCTTGAGCGAGCTGCCGCCGGCCGCCTCCGGTGCTGACTTGAGCTCGATCGAATCGAAGAGCTCGACCTGACCGCCATCGGCTAGCTTGCAGGTGACCGGCGAGACGTAGCGTCCGGATACGAACGAGATCGCGAGGTCGTCCGCGTTCACGCGCGGGGGCGGCTGATACTCGCTCTGCGCGAGCGCCGCCCCTGGCAGCGCTGCGACGACGAGCGCGAGAAGAGTTGCGAGCCGCATCGCAGGCAGTGCTAGCCTGCCGCGTGCCCGGCTGCAACCAGATGCGGGGAGCGAGCATATGTCGACCGGGATGCTTGCGAAATGGCTTCTCGCCACCGGCCTGGCGGTGCAGACCTACGCGCTCCCCGCGCCGGGCGGGGAGGGCTGGCGAGCGCTCGCATTCCCGCGCATCGAGAGGCAGACCGTCTACGAGCCCGCGGAGATCGACGGCGGGCCGGTGCTGCGCGCGCAGGCGAGCTGCTCCGCCTCCGCGCTCCTGCACGCGGTGCCGGGGCTCGAGCTCGCGCGGACGCCGTGGCTGCACTGGCGCTGGCGCGTGGACCGGGACCTCGGGCCGCGCGAAGTCCGCGCGAAGACCGGCGACGATTTCGCGGCGCGCGTCTACGTGGCGTTCCGATTCGATCCCGAGCGCGCGTCGAGCTGGGAGCGCCTGAAGCGCGGTGCGCTCCGCCTAGTCTACGGTGCCGAGCTTCCCGGCAGCGCACTGAACTACGTCTGGACCGCGACCGAGCCCGCGGGCCGGTTCTGGTCGAGCCCGTATGCCCCGCAGTCGCGAATGGTCTCGCTCGGAGCGAAGCCTTCGGGCGAGTGGCACCCCGCGCGAGTGGACGTGCAGGCGGACTACCGGCGCGTGTTCGCCACCGAGCCGCCGCCGATCGAGTTCGTCGCGGTGATGTCGGATGCGGACGACACGTGCTCCGAGTCGCTGGCGTGGTTCGCGGATCTGCGCTTCGCTTCGCAGTGAAGAGCGGGGAGCCGGGATGAGCTTCGAGGACGCAATCGCTTCGCGCGGACTCGAGCCGCTCGCGCGCAGCGCCTCCCGCGTGCTGCAGCTGAACCTCACGCGCCGCTGCAACCTGGCCTGTCACCACTGTCACGTCGAGTCGTCGCCGCGACGCACGGAGGCGATGGATGCGTCCGTGATCGAGCGCGCGCTCGCGCTGCTCGAGCGCAGCCCGGGAATCGACAGCGTCGATCTGACCGGCGGCGCGCCCGAGCTCCACCCCGTGTTTCGCGAGCTCGTGCGCGCGGCTCGCGCGAGCGGGCGGCGCGTCATCGACCGGTGCAACCTCGTGATCCTCGACGAGCCCGGCCACGAGGACCTGGCCGGGTTCCTCGCGTCGAATCGCGTCGAGGTGGTGGCGTCGCTGCCGTGCTACGAGTCCGAAAACGTCGATCCGCAGCGGGGGCGGGGCGTCTTCGCGCGCAGCATCGCGGCGCTGCAGCGGCTGAATGCGCTCGGCTACGGAAGGCCGGGAAGCGGACTCGTGCTCGACCTGGTCCACAACCCGACCGGGGCGTTCCTGCCGTCCGCGCAGGCGGAGCTAGAGCGAAGCTACAAGCGCGAACTCGGGCAACGCCACGGGATCGAGTTCGACCGCCTGCTCACGCTCACGAACATGCCGATCCGCCGCTACGCGGAGTGGCTGGCGCGAAGGGGCGAGCTCGCGGCCTATCAGGCGCTGCTCGTGAACCACTTCAATCCCGCCGCGGTGCCCGGTCTGATGTGTCGCACGACGGTGTCGGTCGACTGGCGCGGCGAGCTCTTCGACTGCGACTTCAACCAGGCGCTCGACCTGCCGTGCGGCGGAAAGCGCCGGACGATCTTCGCGATCGGGTCTCTCGACGAGCTCGACGGCGAGCCGATCGCGACCGGCGAGCACTGCTTCGGCTGCACCGCGGGTGCGGGCTCGAGCTGCTACGGGGCGCTCGCGCCATGAGCCGTCCCGGAACCCTTCTGCCTCGCGACGAATGGAACCAGAAGCTGGTCGAGAGCGTGCACCCGCCGGGCTGGCGCAACCCCGAGCCCGCGTCCCGCTACGACCTGGTGGTGCTCGGCGCGGGAACCGCCGGGCTGGTGAGCGCGGCCGTGTCAGCGGGGCTCGGCGCGCGGGTCGCGCTCGTCGAGCGCCACCTGATGGGCGGCGACTGCCTGAACGTGGGCTGCGTGCCGTCGAAGACGCTGATCCGCTCCGCACGCGCCGCGGCCGACGTGCGCGATGCGAAGCGCTTCGGCGTTGCGGTTCCGGACGGAGTGGACGTCGATTTCGCGGCGGTGATGGAGCGCGTGCGCCGGGTGCGCGCGGAGATCGCGCCGCACGATTCCGCGCAGCGCTTCGCGTCGCTCGGGGGAAACGTCTTTCTCGGCGAGGGTCGCTTCGTCGAGCCGCAGGCGCTCGAGGTCGCGGGCGCGGTTCTGCGCTTCAAGCGCGCCGTCGTGGCGACGGGCGCTCGAGCCGCGGCGCTGCCGATCCCCGGCCTGGTCGAAGCGGGATTCCTGACCAACGAGAGCGTGTTCGAGCTCGAGCAGCGCCCGTCGCGGCTCGCGGTGATCGGAGCGGGACCGATCGGCTGCGAACTCGCGCAGTGCTTCGCGCGCCTCGGCGTTCGGGTGACGCTCCTCGAGGTCGCGCCGCAGATCCTGATCCGCGAGGACCCCGACGCCGCCGCGATCGTGCAGGACGCGCTGGCTCGCGACGGCGTCGAGCTGCTTTTGGGCGCGAAGCTGGAGCGCGTGGGGCGCAACGGCGCGGCGAAGACGCTGCACGTCTCGGTGGCGGGAGCTTCGCGTGAGCTCGAGGTCGACGAGATCCTGCTCGGGATCGGCCGCGCGCCGAACGTCGAGGGCATCGGCCTCGAGGCCGCGGGCGTCGCCTTCGACGGCGCGCGCGGGGTCCACGTGGACGATCACCTGCGCACGACCAACCGCCGCATCTTCGCCGCGGGCGACGTCTGCATGTCGGCGAAGTTCACGCACGCCGCCGACGCGGCCGCCAAGCTCGTGGTGCGAAATGCGTTCTTCTTCGGCCGCGGCCGGGTGTCCGCGCTGCGCGTTCCGTGGTGCACCTACACCGATCCCGAGGTGGCGCACGTCGGCTGGTACCCGCGCGACGCCGAGGCGAACGGGGTCGCGATCGACTCGTACGTCACGCCACTGCGCGCGAACGATCGCTCGCGCGCCGAGGGCGAGGAGCACGGCTTCGTGAAGATCCACGTGAAGAAGGGCACGGATCGCGTCGTCGGCGCGACGATCGTGGCCCGCCACGCGGGCGAGCTGATCGCCACGATCGCGCTCGGATTGTCGGCCGGGCACGGGCTCGGACGGCTCGTCGACCTGATCCTGCCGTACCCGACGCAGGCAGAGGCGATCAAGGCCGCGTCGGGCGCGTACACGCGCACGCGCCTGACCCCCAGGGTCGCGCGCCTGCTCGGACTGCTGATCCGGATCGCCCGCTAGCGCCGCAGCTCGAAGACCTTGATCAGGTTGTAGACGTGCGATCGCGCGAGCTGGAGCCGTCGCGCCACCTCGCTCACGTTCCAGTCCGCGGCGTCGAGCTCGCGCGTCAGGAGCTCGCGCTGGAATTGGCGCGTCGCCTCGCGGAACGAGGGTGGACGATCGCAGCCCCGCTCCAGGGTTACCGACCCTCGCGGCAGGCCAGCTTGCGGTGGGAAGGGAAGGTCACCACCCGATAGCTGCCGCGAGGGCCGGCTCCCCCGCCCACTCATGGGCGAAGCCTTTCCCGTGAGATGCCTGCGCCGATCTCAGGGTGCGTGCAGCGGCCAGCACATTCCGATGTCGCTCCTCGGCCCGATCCGCTCGTTGTCACGCGAATGTGGTGAGCAGGTTGCGTGCCAGCCGCGAGACGCGCGCTGAGCGTCGGGCAGGCGACCGAGTGTCCAGCGTTCTGGTCGCAGCCAACGGCTTCGCTCCAGGATTCTGGACGGACGCCGCCGGGCCGCTCGGCTCAGACCGTGCGTGCGGCCAGGATCGCGTGGACCAGGGCTTCGGGGATCGGCTCGGCGGGCTCCTCGGCGACGAGCGCGCCGAGCGCGAGGGTCTTGCGGTAGCTCTCCAGGTAGACCACGCACTGCGGACACAGGCTCAGGTGCCCTTCGAAGATCCGCTGCTGCTTGTCCGGAAGCTCGCCCGCCAGATAGTCGTGCAGGAACCCGGTGCACTCCTCGCAGTTCACGGCGCTCCTCGTTCTCGCATGTGCGGGTCGAGCAGGCCCCGCAGCGCCAGACGCGCGCGGTGCAGGCGGATCTTCGCGGCGTTCGGCGTCACGCCGAGGAGCTCCGCGGTCTCCTTGGTGTCGAGACCCTCGATGTCGCGCAGCAGCAGCACGGTCCGGTAGTCGGTCGGCAGCCGGTCGATCAGTCCCCGGACCATCTCGCGCGTCTCACGGCGCTCGAGCGCACCGAGCGGCTCGGGGCTCCTCCACTCGCGCGGCTCGTCGAGGTACTGGCCATCCTCGACGAACCGGGGCAGGAGGTCGTCGATCGACATTTCGGGCCGGCGCGCGCGGCTGCGCAGGCGCATCAGCGCGGCGTTCACGACGATCCGGTGCAGCCAGGTCGAGAGCCTTGCGCCGCCCTCGAAGTTGCCGATCGCGCGGAAGGCGGAGATGAACGCCTCCTGCACCGCGTCGGCCGCGTCGTCGTCGCTGCGCAGCAGCCGCCGCGCCACGGCCAGCATTCGCGGCCCCTGGGCCCGGACCAGCTCCGAGAACGCCGAATGGTCGCTCGCTTGCAGGCGAGCGACCAGGGCGGTCTCTCCGTAGTCCGGGTACGCGCCTTCGTGCTCGGCCACTCGGAGACCGTACCACAGCTCTCCGGCGGCTTGAAACACGCGGCGGCCAGGGCGAGACTCGGCCGCCGATGCGACGCTGGCTGCTGCTCGGGCTGTCTCTGCTCGCCTGCTCGGACTCCGGGCCACCGCCGTACGGCATCGCCGGCGCGCCGGAGCAGCGCTTTCGCTTCGAGGCGGAAGAGAGCTTCGACATCGACGGCACGAAGGTCCGGAGCGTGCGCTTCGCCGACCTGACCCTGCGCGCGAAGCCCGAGACGAGCGGCGAGACCGAGGTCGAGCTCTACATCGACCGCTACTCCTCGCGCACCGAGGGCATGCCCGATGGCGCAAGCGAGCTCTCGCTCTCCGAGAAGGGCTACTGGGTGCAGACCGCGAAGACCGGGCGCGTGGGCTTCGGGCCGGACGAGAAGACGCTCGGCGGAGACACACCGCTCGAGATCCGCGCCCGCCCGGCGGCGTCGGCGGATCTCGACACGAACGGGGAGATCCTGGCGCCGCTCTGGCAGAGCCCGCACCCGATCCTGTTCGACATCGCGCTGCTCGACTGGCTGCTCGTGGCGTTGCCCACGCGCGCCCCCGAGGGCAGCCGCGCCTGGGTCGCGCGGCGGACCGTGCCGCAGACCGGGCGCTTCAACCTGGGCGTCGAGCTGCCTCTGCGCTGGGAGGTCGCGCCCGACGCGCCGGGGCTCGTGCGAGCGAGTGGCTCGGTGACGCGCGGGTCGCTCCGTGTCGCCGATGGGCTGGAAGGAAAGCTCGCGCTCGACGCGCGCGGCGAAGCCGAGCTGCTTCCCGACGGGCGCGTGAAGATCGCGACGTTCGAGCTTCGCCTCGATCTGCAGTCGGAGGACGGCACGCACGTCGCGTCCATCCACCGCGTGCTGGTTCGCTGCGCGAGCTGCGAGGATCCGATCAACTCACCCGCGCGAAGCTCCGATAGCGCGGGAGACCGTGAAGGAATTCCGAAGCAAGGACACGTGGACGATCTTCCGGATCATGGCGGAGTTCGTCGAGGGGTTTGAGACGCTCGGCCCGATCTGGCCGGCCGTGTCGGTCTTCGGTGGCGCGCGCGCTCCGGTCGACAGCGAGACCTACCGCCTGGGCCGCGAGATCGGCCGCAGCCTCGGCCGCGAGGGCTTTGCGGTGATCACCGGCGGCGGGCCCGGCGCGATGGAGGCGGCCAACCGCGGCGCCCACGAGGTCGAGGCACCGTCGATCGGCCTGAACATCAAGCTGCCCTTCGAGCAGCACGACAACGGCTACGCCGATACCGCGATCCACTTCGACTACTTCTTCGTGCGCAAGGTCATGTTCGTGAAGTACGCCTGCGCATTCGTCATGCTGCCCGGCGGCTTCGGCACGCTCGACGAGATGTTCGAGTGCCTGACGCTGAAGCAGACCGGAAAGTGCCGCGACATTCCGGTCATCCTGGTCGGCAGCGACTACTGGTCGGGCCTGATCGGATGGCTCGAGACCCGCGTGCTCGAGATGGGAATGATCGCGAAGAAGGACCTGAAGCTCTTCTCGCTGGTCGACACCAGCGAGGAGGCCTGTCGGCTGGTGAAAGAGGGCTGGGAGCGGATGCGGCAGGAGAGCCCGGAGGGCGCCTAGCCGGCCCGCCTGACTAGATCCGCCGGTACTCGCGGCCGCAGCTGCGGCACTGCGCTCGCGCGCCGTGCGAGGAGAGCAGCGAGCCGCAGCCGCACAGGCCTTCGAGCAGCCGCGCGCGCGCCTCGAGCTCGCCCCAGACGTCGTCACCGCTCTCGATGCGGTAGTGCTCGCCCTCGCGGACCACGACGGCCCCGGCGACCAGCATGCGCTCGATCTCGAGCTCCACCTCGGCCTCCTGCTGGAGGGTCTCGGAGACGATCTCTCTCGCGCGGCGGGACAGCCAGTGGAAGTTCACGGCCCCGGGCTGAGCAAGCGCCGTGCCCGCCCCCGGGGCGCGGATCAGGGGCGGGGAGGGGGGGCGATCTGCCCAGGGGGCAGGACAGGCGTCCAAACTGGGCAACGGAGTTCCCCTGCCGGGTTCGCGCGCTACTCGCGCCGGAAGATCAGGCGGGTCTGGCCGATCTCGATCTCGTCCCCGTGGTCGAGCTCGGTCGAGCGGACGCGCTTGCCGTTCACCTTGATACCGTTGGTGCTCTGAAGGTCTTCGAGCAGGTAGGTTCCGCCGTCCGCCAGAACCACCGAGTGCTCGCGGCTGATGCTCTCGTCGGCCAGCTGCAGGCCGCACGTCGGCGCGCGCCCGATCAGGGTCTCGGCCGAGACGATCTCGAAAACCACGTCGGGCTTTCCCGCCGCGCGCACGATCAGCGCTGCCTTCGCCATCGCAGCGGAAATCGGCAGCGCGCCGGACCCGCTTGAGGCGATGCAGCGCTAGAGCCGGCGGTGTCGAAGCGAGGGCAGCCGCCGGCGCACGTCCTCGAGCCGCCCGAAATCGAGCTCGGCGAGCGCGACGCCTTCGCCGTCGGGCGCCGTGCAGAGCACCGTGCCCCAGGGATCGACGATCTGCGCGCGGCCGTACGATCGGCGGGTGGGGCCGTGCTCGCCCCACTGCGCCGCGGCAATCACGAAACACTGGCTCTCGATCGCGCGCGCGCGCAGCAGGACCTCCCAGTGGTCGCGGCCGGTGGGAACCGTGAAGGCCGCGGGCACGAGCAGCACGGTCGCGCCTCGGTCGACCAGCGCGCGGTAGAGCTCCGGGAAGCGCACGTCGTAGCAGACCGAGAGGCCGAGCGTGCAGTCCGCGAGCTTCGCGACCACGACCTCGCTTCCGGGCGCGACGCTCTCCGACTCGCGGTGCACCGCGCCCGGCAGATCGACGTCGAAGAGGTGGATCTTGCGGTAGCGCGCGAGAATCTCGCCGCCGCGATCGATCACGATCGAGGTGTTGAAGACCCGCGAATCGCCGTCGATCCGCTCCGGGAACGTGCCGCCGGCGAGCACGATCCGGTGCTCCGCCGCGCGCTCGCGCAGGAAGCGCACGATCTCGCCGCCGGGAACGTCCTGCGCGTGGGGGTTTCGGCCTGGCCCCGTGGCTTCGCGCATCAGCGCGAAGTTCTCGGGCAGGGCGACGATCTCCGCGCCGCGGCGCGCGGCCGCCTCGATCAGCTCCGCGGCGCACGACAGGTTTCGCGCGACCTCGGAGCCCGACGTCATCTGCACGACGGCTGCGATCATCGCCCGGAGCATAGCGCGGCGCGCTTGCGCACGACGCGCGGACTAGCGGAACTCGTCCGGATCGATGCCGTTGCGGCGCAGCACGTCGTAGAAGTCCTTGCGGTCCTTCTTGGCGATGCGCGCGGCCCGGCTGATGTTGCCGCCGCAGAGGCGCAGCACGCGCCCGACGTAGTCGCGCTCGAAGGCGCGTTTCGCGTCGCGGAACGACGGCACCTCGTCACTCGCCTCGGATCCCAGCTGCAGGTCGTCCGCGTCGATCTCTTCGCCGCGCGCCATTCGCAGCGCCGCGCGGACCCGCTCCAGCAGCTCGCGCTCGTTTCCCGGCCAGCCGTAGTCCTGCATCCGCTGCTGCGCCTCGCGCGTGAAGCCACGCGCGCTAGCCGGCCGGCCGAGCTCGCGTTCGATCTCCTCGCTCGCCTGCGTTAGCGCCCGCGACGCGAGCGGCAGCACGTCCTCGCGCCGGTCGCGAAGCGCGGGGATGCGGATCTCGAGCAGGCGCAGCCGCTCTCCGAGGTCCGGATCGAGCTTTCCGCTCTGCACCAGCGAGTCGAGGCTCTCGATGCTCGATCCGATCACCCGGCAGTCGAGCGGGGTGGTCGCGCTCGCGCCGACGCGGCGAATCTGACCCTCGCCGAGCGCGACCCCGAGCACGCGCTGCAGATCCCTCGGGATGGCCTCGATGCGGTCGATCAGGACCGTTCCGCCCGCATTCCTGGCGAAGGCGCCGACCGACTCCGTGGGCAACGAGGGCAGCGCGCCGCGCTCGCAGCCGAGCAACTCGCGAGCGAGAAGTGTCTCGGGGACGAGTGAGGCGTCGAGCGCGAAGAAATCGCCAGTGGTCCAGTCACTGGCCTGATGGACCAGCCGCGCGATCAGCTCCTTCTCCGCGCCGTCTTCAGCCGACACGAAGACGTGGAATCGGCCGCGGCCGGCGACGGAGATCTGCTCGATCGCGCGCTGGATCGCGCGGCTCGATCCGACCAGGCGGTCGCCGCGGCGTCGCGTGGCGCCCGAGGATCCCTTGAGCAGAGGACTCGCTCCTCCGATCTGTGCCCTGGGTTCCGCAGACGGAGCCAAGCCTGACATATCAACCCCCCTCGATCCGCAAGAGGTTCTCCAAGGTCGGCCGACTGTCAAGGAATTTCTCACTTGCCGCGAACGCGCCGAGCGGCGCAGAGCGCGCGTGATACTTTCCCGAAGGTGGGGAAAGTCCGCGTACTTCCATCCGAGCTCGTCAATCAGATCGCCGCCGGCGAAGTCGTCGAGCGCCCGGCTTCGGTGGTGAAGGAGCTGGTCGAGAACGCCCTGGACGCGCACGCGACACAGATCCGCGTCGCGATCCGGGAAGGCGGAATGGCCGCGATCTCGGTCAGCGACGACGGCACCGGGATGGGTCCGGAGGACGCCCGGCTGGCCTTCGAGCGGCACGCCACGAGCAAGCTGGAGAGCGCCGAAGACCTGGCCCGCGTGAGCTCGCTGGGCTTCCGGGGCGAGGCCCTGCCGAGCATCGCCTCGGTCGCGGCGGTGCGAATGCGCACGCGGCAGCGCGAGGACGCGATCGGCACCGAGCTCGAGGGCTTCGGGGCGGGCATCGAGCGATCCGCGCCGGTCGCCTGCGCGGAGGGCACCACGATCGAGGTCCTGGAGCTCTTCGGGCGGGTGCCCGCCCGCCGCAAGTTCCTGAAGAGCGCGGTCACCGAAGCGTCCCACGTCGTGCGCTGGCTGGAGCGGATCGCGCTCGCGCGTCCGGACGTTCGCTTCGAGCTCGAGCGCGACGGACGCCGAGCGCTGCTCTGGCTGCCGACCCGAGACGCGCGCGAGCGGGTGCTGGCGGTGCTGCCGCCCGGGGCGGGCGAGGATCTGCGGCCGGTCGGGGGCGAGACGCCGACGTTGCGCGTGACGGGCTTCGCGAGCCCGACGCACGTGCTCCGCAGCGGCCCGTCGGACCTGCACGTCTACGTGAACGGACGACCGGTGCGCGACCGGCTGCTGCAGTTCGCGGTGCGCGACGCGTACCGCGACGCGCTTCCGCCGGGACGCTACCCGGTCGTCGTGCTCTTCCTTCAGGTCGACCCGGGTGAGGTGGACGTGAACGTGCACCCGGCGAAGTGGGAGGTGCGCTTCCGCGATCCGGCCGCGGTCACCGCTCTGCTGCGCCGAGCGATCGGGGCGGCGGTGCGCGTCGGAACCTCGGCCGCACTCGAGTACCGGCTCGCGCCCCTCGCGCAGGGCGGGGGCGGGGCCGTGGCCGCCGGCGACTTCGACCTCTCCGCGGGCCTCTTCGCCCCTACACCACCTGGGGTCGCCGAGAGCGCGGACAGCCGCCCGACGGCAGCATCGCCCGGGCTCTCGTTCGCGCGGCTGCGCTACGTCGGCCAGGCGCTAGGGCTGTATCTGGTGCTGGAAGGCGAGTCCGGCCTCGTGTTGATCGACCAGCACGCCGCTCACGAGCGCGTGCTGTTCGAGCGCCTGCGGCGCGCCGTGCTCGAGGACAAGCTGGAACGCCAGCCGCTTCTGGTTCCGCTGGAGCTCGAGCTGTCGCGCGCGGACGCGGAGATACTCGACGCGAACGCCGAGCTTCTCGCACGCGCCGGAATCGAGCTCGAGACGGGCGCGGCCACTCTGCGCGGAACCGTGCGCGCGAGCCTGCGCTCGCTGCCCGCGCTCCTCGCCGGGCGGCGGGGAGCGAGTTGGCCGGAAATGCTCGCCGAGACCGCGCGCGCGCTCGCCGAGCCCGGACCCCGCGAGTCGCGCGACGGGCTCGAGCGCGCGCTGCACGAGCTCCTGGCCAGCTCGGCGTGCCACGCGGCGGTGCGAAAGGGCGATCGGCTCGACCCGCGCGAGGCCGGCGCGCTCCTCGAAGCCCTCGACGACACGCTCTGGTTCCCGAACTGCCCGCACGGCCGGCCGATCCTGGCGACGCTCGACCGAGCCGAGCTCGAGCGCCGCTTCCTGCGACGCTAGTGGCGGCGGATCGCCCGCGCGTGATCGCGATCGTCGGCCCGACCGGGACAGGCAAGACGGAGCTCGCCTGCGCCGTGGCGCGTCGGTCCGGCGCCGAGGTGGTGAGCGCGGACTCGATGCAGGTCTACCGCGGCATGGACATCGGCACCGCAAAGCCGAGCGCGGCGGTTCGCGCCGAGGTTCCCCATCACGGCCTCGACCTGGTGGATCCCGACGAGCCGATGTCCGCGGGCCGCTGGGCCGAGCTCGCGCGCAGGGCCGCGTTCGAGATCGCCGCGCGCGGACGCCCGGTCCTGCTCGTCGGTGGCACCGGGCTCTACGCGCGGGCGTTCGCGGGCGGGCTGATCGCGGGCCTCGGATCGGACGCGGCGCTCCGAGCCGAGCTCGAGACCCGATCGAGCGAGGATCTGCGCGCCGAGCTCGAGCGCGTGGACCCCGCGGCCGCAGCGCGGATCGGCCGAGCCGACCGCGTGCGCACGGTTCGCGCGCTCGAGGCGCATCGGCTCGCGCGAAGTCCGATTTCGGCCGAGCAGGCGCGTCACGCGTTCGGCGATCGGCCGTTCGAGGTCGTCTGGCTGGGTCTGGCGATGGATCGCGATCGGCTCGCGAGCCGCCTGCGAGCGCGAACCGAGGCGATCTTCGCGGCCGGGCTCGTCGAGGAGCTCGCTTCGCTCCTGGCGGCGGGGTTCGCGCCCGGCCTGCGCCCGCTTCGCGCCATTGGCTATCGCGAGGCCGGAGATCTGCTCGCGGGCCGCCTCTCGCGCGCCGACGCGATCGAGCGCGCCTTCATCGCGCCCCGGCGCTACGCGAAGCGACAGCGCACCTGGTTCCGCGCCGAGCCAGAGCTCGAGTGGATCGATGCGGAAGCGCGCGAGCCCGCGATCGAGCGCGTGCTCCGGGCGATCAGCCGTCGTTGATCGTGTTGTACGAGATGCCGATCTTGACCGGGCAGGGGCCGTACTGCTCGGCGTAGAGCGCCCAAGCGTCCTCGGCGGAGCGGTAGAGCGCCGGCTGGGAGCCCTCGCGGAAGAGCGTGACAAGTCCGGGAATGAACTCGAAGACCGCCGAGATCTCGCGGAAGATCGCGCCGCCGACCTGCACGCCGTTCAGGAAGATGAAGCCCGGAACGGCGCCCGCGACCTTGAGCGCGAGCTCGTCGTCGATCTCGGTCAGGCCGTAGTACATGTCCTTGCCGATGATGACGGGCGCGAGCAGGGCATCGAACGGCGCGAGAACCAGATTCGCCCCCGCGCGGCAGAGCTGGCTCGCATCGGCCTTCGCGTCTCCGGGCGCTCCCGAGAGCGCGGCCATCAGCGCGAGCGCCAGGAACGCGGTTCGAACGGACAGAGATCCCGCTGCATGCACCATCGAACCGACCCTCCCGGAGCAAGCGAACCGTGCGAGCCTCGCCCAAAACCGCAAGCTGTGTCAACCAGTGACCGCACTGGAACGTTCTGGAGTGGCGCGCAGATGAGCAAAAGTGGCAGAGAGGGCCCGCCGCTGGTCGCCATCGTCGGTCGCGCAAACGTCGGAAAGTCGACGTTGTTCAACCGGCTCCTGCGCGAGAGCCGCTCGTTGGTCGAGGACCGCCCCGGGGTGACGCGCGATCGCGTCGCCTCGCTCTCGCTGATCGAGGGCCGCGAGGTCCTGCTCGTGGACACGGGCGGCCTGGACCCGGAGGCCGAGCTGGGAATTCCGGCCGCGATCCGGCGCCAGGTGGACCTGGTCGTGGCGGACGCGGCGGTGATCGTCTTCGTCGTCGACGCGCGCGACGGAGTGCTGCCCGGCGACCAGCAGATCGCAGAGCTCCTGCGGCGCGCCGGCCCCCAGGTCGTGGTCGTCGCGAACAAGGCCGACAACCCCAAGCTCGAGGCGGCGAGCGCGGAGTTCCACCGGCTCGGCTTCCCGGAGATCATTCCGACCTCGGCCGCGCACGCGCGCGGCCTCGTCGACCTCGAGATCGCGATCGCCGAGCGCCTTCCCGCGTCCAGCGAGCCCGTGGCGACCGAGCGACGGGCGGGTCCGCCTCGGCTCGCGATCGTGGGCCGACCGAACGTCGGCAAGTCGTCGCTCCTGAACGCGCTGCTCGGAGAGGAGCGCAACATCGTCGCCGACGAGCCAGGAACCACGCGCGACTCGACCGACTCCTTCCTGCGCGTCGACGAGCGCGAGGTCGTGCTCGTCGACACCGCGGGTATGCGCAAGCCGGGCCGCCGCTCCGACCGGCTCGAGCGCGGCAGCGCTCTGATGGCGCTGCGCACGATCGAGCGCGCCGACGTGGGCTTGCTCGTGCTCGACGCGGAGACGGGCGTGGCCGAGCAGGACGCGAAGATCGCGCGCCTCGCGCTCGACCGCGGCCGGCCGCTCGTGCTGGTGCTGAACAAGTGGGACACGATCGAGAACGGTCACCGCGGCGCCGAGGTCGAACGCCAGCTGGAGCGGAGGCTCGGCTTCGTGCCCGAGCCCGTGATCGTGCGCACCAGCGCGATCACCGGTAGAGGGCTCGCCCGGCTTCTGCCCGAGGCGCTGCGC
>VGRW01000069.1 GCA_016875225.1 Deltaproteobacteria bacterium | reverse complement strand
GGGGCCCGCGATGGCCAGGTCCGGCTCGACTGGGCCGGCACTCCACTCGATCTGTTCTTCGCCTACGACGCGCTCCACGACGCCTGCCGCGAGCGCGCGCGGCATGCCGGCTTCCTCGGGACGACGATCTCGGTGCTCTCCGCGGAAGATCTGGTGGTCTTCAAGGTGCTCTTCGATCGACGAAAGGATTGGGCGGACGTCGAGCAGATCCTTCATTCCCGAGGGGATCGCTTCGATGCGGCCTATGTGCGGGCGTGGCTGGCGCGGATCGTCGGCGGCACGGACCCGCGCGCGAGCGCTTTCGAGGCTCTCTTGCTCGAGACGCGCGCGGGTTAGCCGCCGGAGATCTGCGCCAGGAAGTGGACCTCGCTGTCGGGTCGCAGGCGCTCGAGATGCGCTTCTGCGCGCGGGAGGATCTCGTCGTCGATCGCGACGCTGCAGTCCGCGCCGATCGCGGCGCTGATTCCCGGGTAGCGCGCTTCGAGCGCGGAAAGCAGCTCGCGCACGTCGCGCGCCTCGAGCTCGACCGACTCGGCGCCTCTCACGAAGCGGCGCAGGCCGGAGGCGAAGAACACGCGCGCCACGCCGCTAGCCCGCGCGGTCGATGGCCTCGAGCAGGCGCGGCGGCGAGATGGGCAGCTCCGCGAGCGTGACTCCCGCCGCGCGCTGCACGGCGTTCGCGACCGCGGCCAGCGGCGGCACGATCGGAACCTCGCCCACGCCGCGCACGCCGTAGGGGTGCGTCGGGTTGGGGACCTCGACGATCACGGTGTCGATCATCGGCAGGTCGCTCGCGACGGGGATCCGGTAGTCGAGGAAGCTCGGGTTCGAGAGCGCGCCGTCGCGATCGAAGAGGTACTCCTCGTTCAGCGCCCAGCCCACGCCCTGCGCTACCCCGCCCTGGAACTGGCCCTCGACGTAACTCGGGTGGATCGCCTTTCCCGCGTCCTGAACCGCGGTGTAGCGCAGCAGCTTCACCGCGCCGGTCTCGCGATCCACCTCGACGTCGCAGAGATGTGTCGCGAAGCCCGGGCCCGCGCCGCGCGCGGCCAGCGCCGCTCTGCCGACGAGCGGCCCTCCGGTCTGCGAAGCGCGGCCTGCGAGCTCGCGCAGGCTCATCGGCGCGTGCGCCCCCGGCGGCTCGGCGAGAAGCACGGCGTGGCCGTCCTCCCAGGCGACCGACTCGGGCTCGACCTCCCAGATCCGCGCGGCGCGATTGCGGAGCTGCCCCACGACGTCGCGCGCGGCCTCGACCACCGCCGTGCCGGTCGCGAACGTGACCCGGCTTCCGCCCGTCACGTCCGTGTAGCCGATCCCCTCGGTGTCGGCGACGACCGGCCGCACGCTCTCGACTGGAATCCCGAGCTCTTCGGCCGCCATCAGCGCGAGCGACGCGCGCGAGCCGCCGATGTCCGGGCTGCCGGTGACGACGACCGCCGAGCCGTCCTCGTTGATCGACACGGTGGCCGACGAGGACATTCCCGCGTTGAACCAGAACCCGCAGGCCACGCCGCGGCCCTGGTTCGGACCGAGCGGCGCCTTGTAGTGCGGGTGGCTCTTCGCGGCGCGAAGCGTCTCGATGAAGCCGATCGCGCGGTACTTCGGCCCGTAGGTCGCGCGCACGCCCTCGTGGACGGCGTTCGCCAGCCGGAAGTCGATCGGGTCGAGCCCGAGCTTCTGCGCCAGCTCGTCCATGACGGTTTCGACCACCAGCGCCGCCATCGGCGCGCCCGGCGCGCGGTAGGCCGCGACCTTCGGCTTGTTCAGCACGACGTCCCAGCCCTCGACCCGGAAAGTCTCCAGCGCGTACGGTGCGAAGATCGTCAGCATCGCTCCGCCCACCGGCGAGCCCTTGAAGGCTCCGGCCTCGTAGTGGAGCGTCGCGTCGGCCGCGGTGAGCTTTCCGTCGCGGGTCGCGCCCATCTTGACGCGGATCTGTGTACCCGAGGTCGGGCCGGTGGCGCGGAAGACCTCTTCGCGCGTCATCACGATCTTCACCGGCCTGCCCGCCTTTCGCGAGAGCAGCACGGCCAGCGGCTCGACGTAGACGGTGGTCTTTCCGCCGAAGCCGCCGCCGATCTCGGTCGGGATCACCTTGATCATGTCGTTCGAGAGGCCGAGCACCTTCGCGCAGAACGCACGCACCGTGAACGAGCCTTGCGTGCAGCACCAGACCACCGCGCGCCCGTCCTGGCCGGTGCGCGCGAGAACCGCCTGCGGTTCGATGTAGCCCTGGTGGACCATCGGCGTGCGGAACTCGCGCTCGACCACCACGTCGGCGGCGGCGAAGCCCGCGGCCAGGTCGCCGCGGCCGGATTCTCGCCGCGAGGCCACGTTCGTAGCGCCGATCGGGAGCGGCTCGTGGCCGGTCGCGCGCAGATCCTCGTGCAGGATCGGGGCATCCTTCGCCAGCGCCGCCTCGAGCGTGAGCGCGGGGGGCAGCACCTCGTAGTCGACCGCGATGCGCCGGCACGCCTCCTCGGCGATGCGGGCGCTGGTCGCCGCGACCGCAGCGACGGCGTGCCCGTGGTAGAGCGCCTTCTGGCGCGCCATCACGTTCATGGCGAGATCGCGGTAGTCGACCCCGCCCTCGCCGCCCTCGCCGGCCTCGGAGGCGACGTCGGGGAAGTCGCGGCCGGTGATCACCGCGTGCACGCCGTCGAGCGCGAGCGCGGCCGAGACGTCGATTCCGCGGATCCGCGCGTGCGCGTGCGGGCTGCGCAGCACCTTTCCCCAGAGCATTCCGGGTAGCGAGTGGTCGGCGCCGAACTGCGCGCGGCCCGTCACCTTGTCGAGCCCGTCGTGCCGGACCGGGCGCGTGCCGACGTACTTCCACTTCCGGTCAGCCGGAGGATTCTGCTCGCTCATCGCGTCTGGCCCCTCAGCTCCGCGGCGGCGTCGAGCACGGCGCGGATGATCTTGTCGTAGCCGGTGCAGCGGCAGAGGTTGCCGGCGAGCCAGTAGCGCGTCTCCTCCTCGCTCGGATCGGGATCGCGCTCGAGCAGCGCCTTCGAGGCCACGATCAGGCCGGGTGTGCAGATCCCGCACTGAAGCGCCGCGTGCTCCAGGAACTTGCGCTGCAGAACGTGGAGCTCGTCGCCCTTCGCGACGCCCTCGATGGTCTCGATGCTGCGCCCCTCGGCCTCGGGCGCGAGCACCAGGCAGGCGCAGACGAGTCGACCGTCGAGCCGAATGGAGCACGCGCCGCAATCACCGGTCGCGCAGCCCTCCTTGGTTCCGGTGAGCCGCAGGTCGTCGCGCAGCACCTCGAGCAGGCTTCGCTCCGCGGTGCAGAGGAACTCGGTCGGCTCTCCGTTCAATCGCGTGCTGACGTGGATCTTCATTTCGGGCTCCCAACGGCTCTGGCCCGCTCGAAGGCGGTGGCGACGGCGCGCCGGACGAGCACCCCCGAGATCCTGCGCCGGAACTCGATGCTGCCGCGCTTGTCGGCGATCGGGCGCGCGGCCGCGCTCGCGCTCGCCGCTGCACGCGACAGTGCGCCGTCGTCGCCGCGCGATCCGACCAGCGCCGCCGCGGCTTCCGGGACGAGAATCGCGGTCGGAGCCACCGCGCCGAGTGCGACACGCGCATGTGTACAGACGCCGTTCGCGTCGAGTCCGAGCGCGACCGCCGCACCCACGACGGCGATGTCCATCTCGGTGCGGGGCGTGAAGCGCAGATAGGCGTCGGAGGCGCGCGGAGCCGGGCGCGGAATCCGCAGGCCCACCAGGAGCTCCCCGGGCGCGAGCGCGTTCCGACCCGGCGCGGTGTTGAAGCTCTCGACCGGAACGCGCCGCTCACCGCGCGGCCCGGCGATCACGCAGACGGCCCCGAGCGCACAGAGCGCGGGCACGGAATCGGCCGCGGGAGACGCGTTGCAGAGGTTCCCGCCGAGCGTGGCCCGGCCCTGGATCTGCGTCGAGCCGATCAGGTCGACCGCCTCGACCAGGCCCGGCCAGATCCGCGCGAGCTCGCTGTGCTCGACGATCTCGGCCGCGGGGACCGCCGCGCCGACGAAGATCCCGTCGGCGTCGAGGCGGATTCCCGCGAGCTCGGGAATCCGCTTCACGTCGACGAACAACCGCGGCGCCGCGCGACCCGTGCGCATCTGCACGATCAGGTCCGTCCCGCCCGCGAGCGGTTTCGCGCCCGGCTCGCGCAGCAGCTCGGACGCGCGTGCGAGCGACGTCGGCGCCTCGTAGCGGATCTCTTCCATGGAACTCCCGCCCGGTCAGCGAATCGCGATCGGGTTGATGATCGCCTGCACGGCGCCGGCGAACTTCGGCTGGCCGAGCACGAACAGGAACTCGTAGCCCCGGTCCGCCGCAAGCGGTCCCACGTTCATGTTCTCGAGGATGTAGATGCCGTTTCGCGCCAGAAGGATCTGGTGCACGGGAAACGCCTCGTCCGGGTTCTCGAACGGAATCGCCTCGACCGCCCAGCCGTCCGAGCCGACCGCGACCACGCCCAGCGACGCCAGGTATTCCGCGCCGCCCTTGCCCAGGCCGGGCTCCTTCTCGAGGAAGGCCTTCTTGTCCTTCGCGGCCATCGACGCGAGCCAGCCGGTGTGGAGCAGGACTACGTCCCCCTTGCGGATCGGCGTGCCCTGCTTTGCCACCGCGGCCTCGATCTCGGCGCGGTTGATCGCCTTTCCGGGCGCGAGATCCGCGCCTTGCAGCGCCACGAAGTCGAGCAACACGCCGCGCGTCACGATCGGCGGCACTTTGTCGGTCGAGAGCAGCAGCAGCCCGTGCGGGCGCAGGAACTCCGACTCCTCGTGGCCGTTGTAGTAGGTGTAGTCGATGCCGAGGTGGCCGAGCCCGTCGAGCTGGCTGCCGATGCCCATCCAGGTGGCCAGGAAGTCGTCGTTCCCGGTCGCTTTGTTGGTCCCGAGCGGCGTTCCGATGATGCTCGCCTCGGTGAAGATCTGGAAGTTCCGCGTGCCGTACGCGGGCGTGTCGGGGCCGGTGGTCACGCCGAGCGAGTAGGTCTTCCCGGTCTTCACGAGCTTCGCGGCCTCGACCACGATCTCGGGCGAGAGGTTGTTCGCCGCCCCGATCGTGTCGTCCTTGCCGTACTTCGACGGGTACCAGGGGTCGGCAGCGAGCGCGTCGGCGCTGAACACGGCGATCGCGGCGACGAGAGCGACTACGCGCATCCCGGATCTCCTTCTCGGCTGTTCGACGCTCAGAATGCCACAAACCGCGCGAGACAAGCCGCGATCCCGAAGGGCGACATCGAGACCCTGTGCGCGATCCACCTTCCCGACGCCCGCATCTGGCACGACCACGACCAGGCCACGCGGAGCGTCGAGCAGAACCTGCAGGTATTGGCCTCGGTGGTGAAGAACATCGCCGGCCGGCGCTACGAGGAGATCCGCCGCCACGCGACTCCCACCGGCTTCGTGCAGCAGCACGTCCTGCGCGGCCGCGCCCCGAATGGCGCGCCGCTCGAAGTCCCCGCGTGCATCGTCTGCGCCGTGGCCGGCGGTCGGATCACACGCCTCGACGAGTATCTCGACTCCGCGCAGCTCGAGGCGTTGCGGGGCTGAGCCTCGCGAGCTCGACCGCGACCGCGCGGAGCAGTGCGGCGCGTTCCCGGGCGGTGCCGACGCGCAAGCGCTCGAACTCGCCGTCGATCTTGACGTCGGCGAAGAGGCCCGCGGGGTCCTCGTGGAAGTGCAGGAACGCAGAGCTCTTGCGGTAGAACGTGCCCCGCTTGCGCTCCGAGAGCGCTTCGTGCTCGCGCAGCTTCACGAGCAGACCTTCGAGCGCGTCGAGCGCCTCGCTCCCCGCGTGCTTCACGTCGCCAGTGCCTCCGGGGCCTCGTTCTCGGCGTCCGGAGAGTAGCTTCGGGCAGGTTCTGTCGTCTGCAGGCCGAGCGGTTATGCTGGAGCCCGAACTCTGGGAGATTCCGGCGATGATCGAGCCATCCGGCGTGCGGCAGCTCCAAGCCTGAATCGGAGCGAGGAATGCGCAGGCCGATCCTTCTTCTCGCTCTGCTCTCGACGCTGTCCTGCTCCGTCTTGAACACCGTGGGCCGGCAGGTGCAGTCGCTCTACCCCGGCAGCCAGGAGCTGACGCAGGCGGAGCTCCGCGAGAAGCTGCTCGAGTTCAGCAACGGCTTCGGTGTGATCGTGACGGAGGCGGCGGATCGGATCGCGCTGCAGACGACCGATCCGAAGCTGCGCCGCCTGTCGCTGCTCTGGAAGATTCGCATGCCCGCGGCGGCGCAGCTCGCGGCGAGCGACGTGAACCCGCGCACCGGCTACGTCGAGTCGCTCACCGTGGCGGTGGCGCAGCGGCAGTATTTCGAGGACGGCGCGGGCAGCTCACTCTTCGGCGAACAGCAGAAGATCGCGCTCGATGCAGCGCGAGAGATCGAGCAGAACGCGCTCCGGCTCGGCGCCTCGTTCCTGCCGCCCGCGAAGCTCGAGGATCTCCGCAGCGACGTCGAGCAGCTGGCGAAGAGTCACCCCCTCCGCGGCGAGTTCCTGCGCGAGAGCATGCAGGCGGGGCTGGCCAGGGCCGAGACCGGCGGCGTGTTCAACGACATCATCGGCCTGCCGATGGCGCCGTTTCGCGCGATCGCCGGAGTCGAGTCGGGGGCGCAGGCGATCCACGAGTTCAACGCCACCGCGGCGCAGTTCACCGAGATCGTCGATCAGCTGCCGCAGCGATTGCGCTGGCAGATGGAGCTGCTCTCCTACGATCTGCAGGAAGAGGGCGGCGTGCTGGAGCACTCGCAGCGCTCGTTCGACTCGGTGGCGCAGAGCGCGGAACGGCTCTCCGCCGTGGCCGAGCGCGCGCCGGACGACATGCGCGAGACGATCGTCGGCATCTCGGAGGAGCTCGAGCTGCGCAGCAAGACGCTCTCGGCGCTGCTCGCTTCGTACCGCGCCGCGATCGTCGAGACGGGGACGACGGCCGAGAAGACCGATGCCGTCGTCCGGGCGCTGGAGCGCGTCTCGGAGCAGGTGAACCAGGCCGGTGTCGCCTGGGGTGGCCTGGTCGCGGAGCTGAAGGCCCCGGGCCCGCCGCGCGAGCCGGGCGAAGCCGCGCCGCGGCCCTTCGACGTGCTCGAGTACGAGCGCGCCGCGGTCGCGATCCGCGACACGGCCGCGGAAGTGCGCGGCCTGCTCGCGGATCTCGAGACGGCCAAGGGCGCGCTCTCGCAGACGCTGGCGAGCGTCCTGCTGCGAAACGGTGTCATCCTGATCGCGGTCTTCTTCGTCGCCTTGCTCGCCTACCGCTGGGTCGCCTCGCGGATCGCGCCGACGCGGTAGACTCGGGCTCCCCCAGCCGCGAGGAGCCCCCCCATGGCCGACGCGATCCGCTTCGAGAGCCGCATGAGCGACGGCGACGCGCTGATGTGGAACATCGAGAAGGACCCCCTGCTCCGCTCCACGATTGCGGTGGTCTGGCTGCTCGAATCCGCCCCGGACCACGCGCGACTCGAGGCGAAGAGGAAGCGCGCGACTCGCACCATCCCGCGCCTGCGCCAGCACGTGGTCTCGAATCCCGCGTCGATCGCTCCGCCGCGCTGGGAAGCCGATCCGAGCTTCGACCTGCGCTACCACCTGCGCTGGCTGCGCGCGCCCGGCGCGGGCGAGCTACGCGACGTGCTCGACTTCGCCTCGCCCGTCGTCATGGCCGGCTTCGATCGCGCGCGGCCGCTCTGGGAGCTCTACGTGCTCGAGGGCATGAGCGCGGGGCGCGCGGCGCTCGTGTTGAAGCTGCACCACTCGCTCTCGGACGGCGTCGGTCTGGTTCGAATGACCGAGGCCATGGTCGAACGCAGGGCCGAGCCCGGACGCGATCCCGGTCCGCTCCCGCCGCTGGCCGACGCCGTGCCCATGACCCAGGGCGAACGCTTCCTCGACGCGCTCGGTCACGAGTGGCGGCGGCAGCTCGGGCGCGCGCAGCGCTCGCTTCGCGCGACGCGCGCGAATCTCCTAGGTCTGGTGCGCGACCCCACAGCGCTCGCGCGCGAGACGACCGAGTCCGCGGCGTCGATCGCCCGCATGCTGCGGCCGGTCTCGGAGCCGCTCTCGCCGATCATGCGCGCGCGCTCGCTCAGCCTGCGGCTCGACACGCTGGCGCTCTCGACCGAGAAGCTCCGCGCCGCCGCGAAACTCGTCGACGGAAAGCTGAACGACGCGTTCGTCGCGGGAGTGGCCGGCGGACTGCGCCTGTACCACGAGGCGCACGGCGCGAGCCCCGAGAGCCTGCGCATGACCATGCCGATCAACGTGCGCGACGACGCGACCGCGAAGCTCGCGGGAAATCAGTTCGCGCCGGCGCGCTTTCCGGTCCCGATCGGCATCGTCGACCCGCTGGAGCGAATGCGCGCGATCCGCAATCTGGTCGCCGAGCAGCGCGCCGAGCCGGCGCTCGGTCTGATCGCGGACGTCTCCGGGGTTCTGAATCGCCTGCCCGCCTCCGTCACGACCTCGCTCTTCGGCTCGATGCTGAAGGGCGTCGACTTCGTGACCAGCAACGTGCCCGGACCGCGCTTCGACGTGTACCTCTCGGGCGCGCGGCTCGAGTCGGTGTTCGGCTTCGGCCCGCTCACGGGCGCGGCGCTGAACGTCACCCTGTTCAGCTATACGGATGGCTCGCACCTGGGCATCTCGAGCGATCCAGCCTCGATCCCGGACCCGGATCTTCTGGTCGCATGCCTGCGCAAGGGCTTCGACGAGGTGCTGGCCGGCGTCTAGCGCGACGTGAGCGCGGGCGCGTCGGGACGCGAGAAGCGGGCGACGAAGCGGAAGACCTCGTCGGCGGCCGAGATCACGGTCGTGTTCGGCCCCGTGATCCGCTCGGGGAGCACCGAAGCGCTGCCCGGCCAGCCGTGCCCGGGGCCGGAGAGCTTCCAGACGGCGACGGCGCTTGCGTCCGCGCAGGGTCCGAAGTCGACGAGCACCGCAGCGTGCGGGCCCGCGCTTCGCGAATCGATCTCCCGTCCAGGGCCCGCGCAGCCGTCGCGCTCGCGCCAGCGCGCCAGGCCCGCCTCGACCGCGCGGTGCTGCACGCGCCGGGTCGTGAACGGAAAGCGCGGACCCGGGCCGCCCGCGTACAGCGCGCGCGGATCGTCCACGCTGTGGATGTGCAGGACCGGAACCGCTGCGGACGGCGCGAACTCGAGCGTCATGTCGGCGCCGGCGACGGGAACGATCGCGGCGATCCGGCTCGCCGCGTCGGCCGCGAGCCGGTACGCCATCATCCCGCCGTTCGAGTGACCGGTCGCGTAGACGCGCGTGCGGTCGAGGTCGAGCTCACCTGCGAGGTTCGCGAGCACGGCGAGCGCGAAGCCCACGTCGTCGGCGCCCTGCTGCATCGCAGATCCGCAGCACGCGCCCGCGTTCCAGGTGAGCAGGCGCCGGCCGAGCCGGCCGGTGCCGTCGGGGTACACCAGCGCGTAGCCGAGCCGGTCGGCCGGCTCGTCGAGGCCCGCGTACTTCTGGAAGCCCGAAGCGTTGCCTCCGCCGCCGTGGAAGGCGAGCAGGACGGGCAGCGGTCCGCGCGACACGAAGTCCGGCGGCAGGCGCAGGATGAAGCTGCGCTCGCGGCCCGCGTGCTCGAGCACGACTTCGTGATTTCCGGCAGCCTGGAAGCGCCTGGCCGGCTGCTCGGGCGACGGCGCGCAGCCGAAGGCGAGCGCGGCGAGCAGAGCGGCTCCGCCGAGCGAGCGCACCGCCGCCTCAGTGCCCGCTGAACTTCGGCTCGCGCTTCTCCAGGAACGAGCGCATTCCCTCCTGGAAGTCCTGCGAGCGGAACAGCAGCAGGAGCTGCATCAGCACGTGGTGCGTGTGGGACTCGAAGTCCTCGGTGAGCCCGTGCCGGAACAGCCGCTTCATCGCCTTCACGCCGAGCGGCGCGTTCGCGGCGATCTTGTCGGCCCAGCGCTGCACCTCGCTCTCGAGCTGGTCGTGCGGGACGACCTTGTTCACGAGTCCGAGCTCGAGCGCTCGCTCGGGCCCGATGTCGTCGGCGAGGAACGCGATCTCGCAGGCGCGCGCCCAGCCGACCAGGCGCGGCAGGTACCAGGTGCCGCCGCTCTCCGGCACGATGCCGCGCTTGGCGAAGCCGGGCATGAGCTTCGCGCGGTCGCTCATCAGCCGGATGTCGCAGCCGAGCGCCAGGTCGAGCCCGTAACCGGCGGCCGGGCCGTTCAGCGCGCAGAGGATCGGCACGTCGACGCGATTCAGTGTCACGGTCGGGATGTCGCGCGTCGAGATGTGCGCCGCCCCGCCCTGCGGAGACGTCACGCCGGCGCCGCCGATCCCGCGTCCCGCCGCCGCGTCCTTCATGTCGAGCCCGCTGCAGAAGCCGCGACCGGCGCCGGTCAGCACGATCACGCGCATCTCGGTATCGCGATCGATCTCGACCAGCGCGTCGCCGAGCGCCTCGAGCATCGGCATGCTGATCGCGTTCATGCGCTCCGGCCGGTTCATCGTGATCCACGCCGTGTGCCCGCGTTTCTCGAAGAGCAGATCCGCCATCTCGTTCCTCCTGGTTCGCCGCGCGAGTATAAGCTCTGCGCGATGAAGACCGTCGTCGCGCTCGCGCTGCTCCCGCTGCTGGCGCTCGCCGCCTGCCGCCGGCCCGACCCGGGCCAGAGCTCGCGGACCGAGGCCGACCTCGCCGGAGCCTGGGTGCGCGAGATCCGCGACGGCGCCACGGGCCTGGAGGGCTTCGATCTGCGCGAGGACGGCAGCGTCGCGCTGCTCGGGATCTTCTCGATGGACGGGGTCGCCTGGGCCGTCTCGCGCGGCGAGCTCGTGATCTCGACCCGGACCGACCGCGACCCGCGCCCGACTCCGGTGCGGCTGCGCATCGCCTCGCTCGATCGCGACGCCCTCTCACTCGTCGCCGAGCCGGCCGAGTATCTCGCAGGAACCTGGCGCCGCGGGCAGGTCGATCGCATCTCCGGCGTCGTCACGTATCTGGAGCGGATCGCGCTTCCGACGGACGCGCGCGTCGAGGTGCGCCTGCTGCGCGGCGAGCGGCTTCTGGCGCGAACGCTGATCTCGCCCGAGGGGCCGGTGCCGATCCCGTTCCTGATCTCGTACCTGCCCGACGCCGTGGCCGACGAGCGCGCCGCGCTCGAGGCGCGGATCGTCGCCACGAGCGGCGCGCTCTTCGAGACGGCGGAGCCGCTGCCCGTCGGCGCGGGCGCGAGCGGCGTCGACCTGATCGTCCGGCCCGCGCCCGGCGCGCGGTGATATGCTGCGCGCATGAGCAAACGACGCACGATCATCCCCAAGGGCATGGAGTTCTACTACGAGCAGTTCCACTTCGCGCCGGCGGTGCGGGTGGGGAAGATGCTGTACTGCTCCGGCCAGCTCGGCTGGGCCGGCCCCGGCAAGACGGTACCCGCCGATCCGAAGGAGCAGTTCAAGATCGCCTTCGAGAACCTCGGACAGGTGCTCGCGGCGGCCGGCGCGGACTTCGACGACATCGTCGAGATCACCACCTTCCACGTCGGAATGCAGCACCTCGCCGTGTTCAGCGCCGTGAAGGCCGACTTCATCAAGCAGCCCTACCCGGCCTGGACCGCGATCGGCGTCTCCGAACTCGCGATCCCCGGCGCGCTGGTCGAAATCCGCGCGACCGCGCGGGTCTAGAACCCGCCTCGCGGACGGCCCCTACTGCTTCGCCCTGGCGACGCGCGCCTCGGCGGCGGGGTCGCGGTGGGGCGCGCCCTGCGCCTCGATCACGACCTGCAGCACCAGGCCGTCGGGCACGGCGAAGCGGCCGGGACACGCGTCGGTGACGGGCGGGCCGGGCTGGTAGCCGACGGCGAATCCGCCCGCGCCGTACGTCACGGGCGTGGTTCGGGCGAGCGTTCCCTCGCCGACGGGCACCGCGTCGTAGAAGAGCCCGAGGTTGCCGCGGAACGCTCCGGTCGGCTTGAACACGGCGCGCGCGATCACCCGGCCCGCGGGCAGCTCGACGCTGGCCGAGACGGTCGTGCTCTGCATTCCGAGCAGGTTGTGCACGAAGTGCAGTCGGCGCCCCTTCAGGTACAGCGCGTAGCCGCCGGCGCTGCCGCCGTGCGCGACCAGAGTTCCCTCGACGGGTCTGCGCTCGGGCACGTCCAGGTGCGCCTCGATGATGAAGCCGCGATTGCGCAGGTTCGGCGCCACGCTGTCGGGAAGCCGGCCGATGCCCGCGTGAAAGACGTAGCGCTCGCGGCGGAAGCGCTGATCGCCGAAGCGTCCGGGCTGGTTGTTCAGCGGCAGCACCTGATTCCGCTCCGCCTCCTTCCACCACAGCGCCTGCAGCTCCGCGAGCTTCTCGGGGCGCGCAACCGCCAGGTCGCGCACCTCCGAGAAGTCCTCGGCGACGTGGTAGAGCTCCCAGACATCGTCGTCGAACGGCTTGGACACGTCCGTGCCGTCGTACACCGCCGCGCGCGCGGGGTGATAGGCGACCGCCTTCCAGCCGTCGTGGTAGATCGCGCGCGAGCCGATCATCTCGTAGTACTGCGTGACGTGCCGCGACGGCGCGCCCGCGTCCGCGAGCGTGTGCGCGAAGCTCGTGCCGTGCATGGGCGACTGCGCGACGCCCGCGAGCTGCGCGGGCGGCTCGACGCCGAGCAGCTCGAGGATCGTCGGCGCGATGTCGACGACGTGCACGTACGGGTGGCGCGTCTCGCCAGGTCGGCCCAGCTTCGCGGGCCAGTGCACGATCAGCGGATCGCAGACGCCCCCCTCGTGCGTGTCGCGCTTGAAGCGCTTCAGCGGCGTGTTTCCCGCCCAGGCCCAGCCCCACGGGTAGTGGTTGTGCGCGCGCGGCGTGCCGAGATCGTCGATCCGGCGCAGATTCTCCTCGAGGCTCTCGGGCACCATGTTGAAGAAGAAGGCCTCGTTGAAGGAGCCCTTCAGCCCGCCCTCGGCGCTCGCGCCGTTGTCGCTCATCAGGATCAGGAGCGTGTCGTCGAGCTCGCCGAGCTGCTCGATGAAGTCGACCAGCCGCCCGATCTGCGCGTCGGTGTGCGTCATGAAGCCGGCGTACACCTCCATCATGCGCGCGAAGAGCCGCCGCTCGTCGCCGGAGAGTGACTCCCACGACGGCACCCAGGTGGGTCGCTCGGAGAGCTCGGTTCCCTTCGGCAGAAGGCCGCTCGCGAGCTGGCGCGCGAACACCTCTTCGCGCCAGCGGTCCCAGCCTTTGTCGAAGCGGCCGCAGTACGGCTCGATGAACGAGGCCGGCGCCTGGTGCGGCGCGTGACACGCCCCCGGCGCGACGTAGAGGAAGAATGGCTTGCGCTCGTAGGTCGCGCGCAGGTCTTTCAGGAACGCGATCGAGTGATCGATCATGTCCTCGCTGAAGTGGTAGCCCTCCTCGGGCGTGCGCGGCGCCTCGACCTGGTGATTGTCGTGGACGAGATCCGGGTGGTACTGGTCGGTCTCGCCGCCGAGGAAGCCGTAGAAGCGCTCGAAGCCGCGGCCGAGCGGCCACTTGTCGCGGGGGCTCCCCATCGTGGTCTCGGTCGTCGGAGCGAGATGCCACTTTCCGACCGCGTACGTCGCGTAGCTCCGCTCGCGCAGGATCTCGGGCAGGAAGCCATTCTCCTTCGGGATCACCGCGTCGTAGCCGGGAAAGCCGCTGGGGAAGTCGGCGATCCGACCCATGCCGTTGGCGTGGTGGTTGCGGCCCGTCATCAGGCAGGCGCGCGTGGGCGAGCAGAGCGAGGTGGTGTGGAAGTTCGCGTAGCGCAGGCCGTTCGCGGCCAGGCGATCGAAGTTCGGCGTCGCGAGGTCCGAGCCGTAGCAGCCCAGCTGCGCGTAGCCGACGTCGTCGAGCACCACGATCACGACGTTGGGCGCGCCGTCGGGCGATTTCGGAAGCGGCGGCCACCACGCCGACGAGTCCTCGAACGTGCGGCCGATCCTGCCCTCGAACGGTTTCGGCATCGCTCCTCCTGCAACAGCTGCGCAGGACGCAGTATGGCATCGGAGCCGCGAGTCAGGGTGCGGCCGTGACCTCGATCCACTCGAACGAGCCCTTCCTCACGTTCTCGAACGCGAGCTCGGGCAGGCTCCAGAACGCGCCGGAGACGCCGGCCGAGACGCGCTCGCCGCGATCGAACGGGAGCGCGGCCAGGCCATAGACCCCGTAGCCCGCGGCCCAGACCAGGTTCGCGATCCCGTAGAGCGGCCGGCGCCAGAACACGTCGTCGGTGAAGAGCAGGAACGCGCCGTCGCTTCGCCGCGGCGAGTAGATCGTCGAGCCGAGCGCGGTGGATTCGCGGAATCGGGTTAGCGCGCCCGGCGATTCGCGCTCGATCCGCGCGAGCTCGCGCGCGCGGTGTGAGGGGATCTCCGCGACACCGGACAGCGGCAGGCGCTCGCGAACGCGGGCGAAGAAGACGAAGGGGATGAAGCCGAGCGCCTCGTCGGCGGGAACTCGGCCCGCCAGCGCCTCGTCGGCCTTGCGCGCGAGCTCGGTGATGCAGTTGCGGCGGATCAGGTCGTAGCTCCAGCGCTCGCGGGCGTCGCGATCGAGCTCGGCCAGGCGTGCCCGCGCCGACGCGAGCGAGGGGCCGGGATCTCCGGCGAACTCCGGAACGCCCACGCTTCGCGCGCGCGAGGGTAGCTTGCGCCGTTCCAGATCGAGTAGCGCGCCGTCGGGCGCACCTGCCTCGGCGCGCTGGAGCAGGCCGGCGCTGGCCTCGAGCGCGTTGTAGGCGGGTTCATCGCTGTGTCCGCCCGAGAGCACGAGAGCTCGGCCACGCCGCAGCAGCTCGCCCGCGTACTCTGCGCGGCGCGCGCGCAGGGGCTCGTCGGGGCGCTGCGCCTCGGCTGCGGCATCGTCGCCGTGGCCCGAGAACGCGTCGAGCAGCACGAGTCGATCCGACGCCAGCGACCGACGCACGGCGGTGTAGCGCGCCTGCGTGAGGAGCAGCGCCCGGCCCCGATCCGGCCTCGAGGATCGCAGCAGCTCCGCGCTCTCGCGCTCGAGCCGCGAAGCGAGCGCTTCCAGGCTGGCGCGCTCCGGCGCGGAGAGCGGGTCGTCGAAGCGCTCGGGGACGCGCGCGATCGCCTCGGGCGCGAGCCCGTAGCCGTGCTCGAGCGCGAGCAGCGCTTCGCGGAGCGCGAGCCGTTCGCGCAGACCTTCGAGGCTCTTTTCCGTCGCGTGGGGCGACGCTTCGCTCTGCGAGCGAAGCGCGGCCTCGAGCGGCTCGCGCAGGATCTCGCGAAGTCGCAGCGCGTCGGGGTCGGCCGATCGCTTCGGATCGAGCAGACCCGCGGCGCGGAGCGGTGGAGCCGGCCGGCCTTCGACCCGGGCCTCGAGCCAGGCGACGTCTTCCGCGAGCGCCTCCCGCCGGGCGGCGGCTATCTCCTGCTCGACGTATTCCCGAGCGAATCGGTCGAGCACGCGCTCGCGGGTCTCGCGGCTCACTTCCACGCGGGCGATCGAGAGGGGACGATTCTGCAGCCCGGCGTACACGTGGACGAAGTGCGCCCACTCGTCGCGCGCGATCCGGTAGCGACCGTCTCCGTCGGCCTGCAGGTGGTAGACGGTCTCGCCCGCGACGAGCGCGGCGTGACCGCCGCTGGCCGCGCCGACGTTCGCGCGCACGTAGACGATGCCGAGCTCCGCGGCCGAGACGTCGAGCGCGGCCGCCGCGCAGAGTCCCAGCAAGAGCGCGCGCACGGCCGTCAGCCGCCGGCGCTCTGCCAGCCTCGAAGCGCGATCTCGGCCGCCGGAGTTCCCGCGCCGAGCTCGGAGCAGAACGCGTTCATCTCGGCCTCCGAAAAGCTCGCCTCGCGCATTCCCTGTCCGATCGCGAACGGGGTCGCGGGCTCGGCCTCCCAGTGACTGACGCCGTGGTTCTCCGCGATCCGCGTCACTCCGCGCAGGAAGTCGGCCGAGGTTCCGCCGCTGCGCGCGAACGCCGCGGTGTACTGGCGCAGGTCGCGCCGGTAGCTCTCCTTCGCGGAATCGCCGTCGCCGCCGCTGCCCGACGAAGTCGAGATCGCGCTGAAGATTCCGGCGATCGCGTGGCCAGTTCCGGAGATCGAATCGGAAGGCGAGGAGACGCTGGCCGAGATCACCTGACACCCGAGCGTGGGCAGACAGGAGACGAGAACTCCGAGAAGCAGGGCGCGCGCGACGGACATCTTCGGGATCTCCTCTTTCCCGTTCGTCGGGAAGGCCTCATGCTACAGGATCGCAGGGAGGCGAACATCGAAGCCAGATCCGATGCGACCGTGATCCGCGCGCTATTGCTCGCGTATGCGGTGGTCTGGATCGCGGCGGCGATCGCGCCGCTCGACCGCGGCGACTGGCTGCTCGAGAACCTGCTGATCTTCGCGTTCGTTCCGACGCTGGCGCTCACCTACCGGCGCTTCGCGTTCTCGCGCACGTCGTATCTGCTGATCTTCGTCTTCCTCGTCATGCACACCTACGCGGCGCACTACACCTATTCGGAGACTCCGCTGGGCTTCTGGCTCCAGGACGTGTTCGACACCTCGCGCAATCACTTCGACCGGATCACCCACTTCGGCTTCGGCCTGCTACTCGCCCGCCCGCTGCACGAGATCGGCGTGCGCGTGCTGGGCCTGCGCGGCGGCTGGAGCTACGCCGTCGCCGGGCTCGTGATGCTCGGCCTCGCGGGCGGCTACGAGATCGTCGAGTTCTGGGCCGCGCGCGTGGTCGACCCGGAGCTCGGCATCGCCTTCCTCGGCACGCAGGGCGACGAGTGGGACGCGCAGAAGGACATGCGGCTCGCGCTCGCAGGGACGGTGATCTCTCTCTCGATCACCGCCGCGGTCGGCGCGGCAGGAGCACGGGCACGCGCTTCATGACCTCCGCGTAGCCCGGCCGGCGCGCGAGATTGCGTCGCTCGAGCATGGGGATGCTGACCCAGAGGAACATCGCGGTGATCGCGAGCGGACCGACCGCGCTCCAGTACCAGCCGGGCGCAGCGGCCACGCCGAAGAGCCAGAGCCCCCACCAGAACAGGATCTCACCCAGGTAGTTCGGATGGCGCATCCACGCCCAGAGCCCGCGCTCGCAGATCTGCCCCTCCGTCGCCGAGAGGCTGAAACGGCGCAGCTGCTCGTCGGCGGTGGTTTCGAGCACGATCGCCCCTGCCGTGACGAGCGCGGCAACCGCATCGAGCGGCCCGAGCGGAGCCGCGCCGATCGCGAGCGCCGCGTAGAGCGGAAGGCAGGCCAGGAAGACCTGCAACGTCGGGAAGTAGTGGATGCCCGTCAGGCTCACCAGCCAGTACGGCGCGATCTCGTTCTCGCGCAGCTGCCGGTAGCGCCAGTCCTCGTGGTGGAGACCCGGCCAGCCGCGGGCCCAGTTCCAGGTGAGTCGAATCCCCCAGGCGAAGACGAGCGCGAGAACGAGCGCCTGTCTCGCCGGATCGGCGTGCGATCCCGAAGGCGCGCTCGCCCAGTACAGCGCGATCACCGGCGGAGCCGCGCTCCAGTACGCGTCGTACATGCTCGAGTTCGCCAGCCACAGGCTCGCGCCGAAGATCACCAGCGTCGCGACGAGATCGGCGGCTAAGACCGTGAGCACGGGCGAGTCACTGCCCAGCAAGGCGCCGGTTGCGATTGCAGCTCCGAGCGCCGCCGCGTAGGCGGCACCCACGGTCGCGAAGGAGCGCACTCGGTCGCTCGTCACCGCACGACTCTATCAGCTCTGGTCGGCCACGCGAGCGGAGTGATAGGCTGCACGGAATGGACATCGGCCTCTCGATCTTTCCCACCACCTACTCGATCCACCCGGTCCGCCTCGGGCGCGAGGCCGAGGCGCGCGGCTTCGAGTCGCTCTTCATGGTGGAGCACACACACATTCCTGCGTCGCGGCGCACCCCCTACCCGGCGGGCGGCGAGCTGCCGAGCATCTACTGGGAGAGCTACGAGCCGTTCGTCGCGCTCGCGCAGGCGGCGGCCGTGACGGAGCAGCTCAAGATCGGAACCGGCATCTGCATCGTCCCCGAGCACCACCCCATCGCGCTCGCCAAGCGGATCGGCTCGCTCGACGCGCTCTCGCGCGGGCGCTTCGTCTTCGGCGTCGGCGCGGGCTGGAACGCCGAGGAGCTGCGCAACCACGGCGTCGAGTTCGAGGACCGCTGGGCGGTCACGCGCGAGTCGATCCTGGCGATGAAGCAGTGCTGGACGAAGAAGGACGCGGAGTTCCACGGCGAGCACTTCGACTTCGATCCGGTCTGGGTCGAGCCCAAGCCGGTGCAGACGCCGCACCCGCCGATCCTGATCGGCGCAAGCTCCAAGTACGCAGTCGAGCGGGTCGCGGAGTACGCCGACGGCTGGATGCCGATCGCGGGCAGCTGCGACCTGGACGAGCGGCTCGCGCAGCTGCGCGGCGCGTGCGACCGGCGCGGCCGCGACTTCTCGAAGATCGACGTATCGCTCTTCGCCGCGCCCGCCGCGCCGGGCCAGCTCGAGAAGCTCGCGAAGCAGGGCGTGAAGCGCGTGATCCTGCCGCTGCCGACGCGCGACGAGTCGAAGATCCTCTCGATTCTCGACTCGTACGCGCCGCTGGGG
>VGRW01000068.1 GCA_016875225.1 Deltaproteobacteria bacterium | reverse complement strand
CAAAGATCTACACCCGGGTCGGCAAGCTGATCCAGGTCTGGGGCAAGACGGAGCTGTACCGCAACCAGGACCGCAACAACCCGCTCGACATCGGCAACGGCATCTTCGCGCCTCTCGAAGAGCAGCGTATCGGCCAGTGGGGCGTCGATGTCACGTTCTCGCCGGAAATCTTCATGCGGGTGGGCCCGGTCGAGGACTTGCGCCTGGAGGTGCTCGCGCTCTTCGACGACTTCGAGCCGACGGATCTGGGAAAGTGCGGTGAGGGCTCGGCGGTCGACATCATCTGCCTGAAGAGCTTCGGCGCGATGGCCAATGGTCTGGCGGGGATCGGCGTGATCGGCGAGCACCGGCCGTACGACGACTATTCCGGACTCGAGCGCTTCGACTTCGGCGCGCGGATCGAGGGACGCCTCGATCGCTTCACGTTCTCGGTCTCGGACTTCTGGGGCTGGGACGACGGCTTCTACCTCGATCTCGTCCAGCAGTACGAGCGCACCGCCGACCCAACGACCGGCGCACCGCTCTCGGTGAGCATGAGAAAGGCCGAGACCGGCTGCACGATCCGAAGGAACGCGGAGGGCGAGGCCGTCGGTCCGGACGGCCGGGCGGACACGACAGGCGACAACATGTTCCCGAGCGCGGGCAACTGCCTGCTCTGGAATCCGCCGGAGACCGAGGACGGACGGCAGACGCTGCGCAGCGGGGAGTCGGTGGCGGCGCTGCAGAACGTCAACCAGACGCTGTTCCACTCCCTGTGCGCCTACACGTTCGACTCCGACGAGGGGTTCTGCGCGTTCGACCGCCTGAACTACCCGGTCGACTTCGGATTCCTCTCGAACATCATCTCGGGCCTCGGGGTGCTCGGCGCGGTGCTCCTCGACGGCGTCGAGACGATCGTGACGACGAATCCCGATGGCAGCACCAGCGTCGTGGCGCGCGCGGGCATGGACTTCCTGAGCCAGCAGTTCCTGGCCATCGAGCCGCTCGCGTTCCAGGACGGGAGCTTCCAGGACTTGGGCGTCAGCCTGCAATCGGGCCAGGCCAGCCTGCTCGGCTGCGGGCCGGCGTACGCTTCGCCCTGCAGCAAGGTGCAGGGAGAGGCCTGGCGCGCGGACCCCGCGATCGCGGGTGACCTGACGCGCGACGCCAACCTCGGCCCGTCCGCGCTCGGCGGCGTCGACCTGATGAACGCCGATGCGAGCGTCGTGACTCAGGAGTTCGTCGGCCTGAAGGCGCTCTCGCCCGGCGCGCTCGTCGGCACCCGGAACGCCCAGGAGGGCCTCTACTACCAGTACGGCATCAATTACAGCCGCAACGGCCAGCAGGGCATGGACATCGACGCGGACTTCGACCGCCAGGGCATACAAGTCAGTGTTCCGGAGCCGGTCTTCGGCATCGAGAGCGGCGAGTATCTCGGGCTCACCCCGCAGGAAGTCTCCGAACTCGGAGCGGAGGGTCGCGCTCGCTACCAGACCCAGGCCGGCAATCTGCGCGAGGCAGACAGCTGGATCGAGCCCATGCCGTGGACGGTCAACCAGGAACTGCTCGACAAGTACGGCGCGATCGTCTTCAACACGGATCCGAGCAACCCGCTCGATCTCGACAGCCCGCTGAACAAGTGGAACCTGATCGATCCGAACCAGGATCCGAACGACCTCGCCAACATCGACTACACCGACATCGACGGCGAGTACTGCGGGCGCTGGATGAACGCGAACGCCGTCAACGTCGCCACGCCGTTCAACCTCGGCTGCACCTCGCTCGAGACCGTCTCCGCGAACTTCGAGCGGCTGCTGATCTCGCTCGAGATCGTCGGCGCCGACCGCGTCTTCGACGCGCCCGAGAGCCTGCAGGAGCTCGCCGTCTGGTCGCAGTCGAATACGGCGCTCCAGGCCTTCGGCGATCCGATCTCTGGACCGGACGGCATCTTCGCCCGCAACCAGTACGTGTTCGACGACGAGGAAGTCGACTTCGACGTGGTCGCGGCGCCGCTCTGGGACCCGAATGCGGCGGTCGACTACTCGATCGTCCGGGTCTCCATACCGACGGAGACGGATCCGAAGGCGGTGGCCGCCGAGTTCCTGGTGAACTACGACCCGCAGGAGAGCTGCCCGAGGTCCTGGTGCTACCTCGAGGTGAACAACGTGCTGGTCGATCCCGGCGACGCAAATCCCTCGGGGAAGTCGCTGATCCTATCCATGCCGATCGGCTTCGCCGTCGAAGTGGTCACGGTCGCCGACCCCAACAACCCCGGCGACCCCAACAACCCCGGCGACCCGAATCAGCCGCCGGTCGGGACGGGGGTGAACCGGATGGTGAATCTCGCCAAGCTCCAGTACCTGCAGCAGACGGAGGGGCTGACCACGCTCCGCCGCCTGCTGGCCTCGCAGGCGGTCGAGATCGAGACTCCGTACGGACCGGAGTACGTGAGGATGACCGTAGCGCAGCGCAACGAGCTGCTCGGAGAGTTCGGCAGCCAGGTCGTGCGCGGTCGCGACATGGACGGCGATCTGAGTGCGGATCTCGACCGCGACCGCGACGCGGTCTGGGACGGGCAGGACGACTACCTCGCCGGCCCGATCACCGACGACAGCATCCTGTGCGGAAGCGGCATTCCGGGTGACGTCCTTCAGGACGGCATCCAGTACAGCCCGTACCGCGCGGACCAGGGGGTGGACTCGGAGGCCTTCGCTGCGCTGTTCCCGAACGGTCTGCCGCCCCGTTCGCCGGTCTTCTGCCGCGGCGTCGCGGGCATTCTCGGCGCGACCACCCAGACGCTTCCGGTCCGCAAGGCGGGCGGCGACGGCCGCTACGGTCGCCGCGACTTCTTGTGGCAGGGCGGGCGCCAGGTCGCCTTCAACTACCAGAAGCGCAACGTCTTCGGCTTCGGTCTCGACTTCGCGGAGGACGTGACGAAGACCAGCTGGGGCGTCGAGTTCTCGTGGATCGCCAACAAGCTGATCCCGAACAACACCGAGTACGAGGGCCTGTCGCAGACGGATGAGATGGTGCTCTCGATCTCGGTCGACCGCCCGACCTTCTTCAACTTCCTGAACCCCAACCGCAGCTTCTTCCTGAACACGCAGCTGTTCCTGCGCTACCTGCCCGACTACGAGGGCGGTGACGACGACTTCGACGGCAACTACGGCTATGCGGCAGGTCCGCTCACCGGAAACGTCGCGTTCACGTTCTTCACCGGCTACTTCCAGGATCGGCTCCTGCCGCGCGTGACGCTGCTGTACGCGCCGTGGGAATCGCAGGGCGCCCTGATCACGGGGCTCACGTACCGCTGGAACGACTCGTTCTCGACGAGCCTCGGCTTCACGCAGTTCTTCGGGCACGTCTACAAGGCGCAGGGCTCGTACTTCCCGATCGCGCAGTACGGCTCGGTGGCGGACTACACGAGCCCGGTCTTCCGAGGCGTCGCGCCGGTCCTGTACCGCGACCAGGCGGAGGTCCGGGTTCGCTACACGTTCTAGTGACGTCGCCGGACGGATGAAGCGGGCGCCTCCCGGCTCACGGCCGGGAGGCGCCTTCGCTTTTTGGGGGGAGAGATGGCGCTTCGCATCGCGGTTCTGCTTTCGGGCAGCGGCACGACGCTGGCGAACCTGATCGAGGAGCGAGACCGCGGGCGACTCGACGTCGACATCGCAGCCGTGATCTCGTCGAAGCCCGAAGCGTTCGGGCTCTCTCGCGCGCGGCGGCACGGGATTCCCGCGCTCGCGATCGCGCGCGCGGACCATCCGGACGAGCGCGCGTTCAACGACGCGATCCATGCTGCGCTGGCGCAGGATCCTCCCGATCTGCTCGTGCTCGCCGGGTTCCTGTCGCGGATCGAGCTGCGGGGATACAACGGCCGGGCGATGAACACCCACCCCTCGCTGATCCCCGCCTTCTGCGGCAAGGGCTTCTACGGCGAGCGCGTGCACCGCGCGGTGCTCGAGTACGGCGCGAAGGTGACCGGCGCGACGATCCACTACTGCGACGAGCAGTACGACACCGGGCCGATCATCCTGCAAAAGGCGATCGACGTGCTCGAGGACGACACCCCCGCCTCGCTCGCGGCAAGGGTGGCGGCGGTCGAGCGGGATCTCTATCCCCGGGCCATCCAGCTCCACGCGCAGGGCCGGCTGCAGATCGTCGGCCGGCGCGTCGTCGTGAGCGCGACGGGGTGACCGGGCGGATCCGTCGTCTGCCGCCCGGATCGGACATCCGCGCCAGGGCCGCGTCGCGCGCGCGCAACTCCGCCATCAAGTTGCCGATCGACCGCACCGAGATAGCGCGGAGGAGCGACGCGAGCGGGGGGGCCCGGAAGCGATGGACAAGCGGGTGCTGGTGGTCGACGACGACCGCTTGATACGCGAGATGACGCGCGACGCGCTGGTCCAGGAGGGGTTTCGCGTCGCCACTGCCGCGACCGGCCGAGAGGCGCTGTCGCGCCTCGGCGACGAGGGGCCCTTCGATCTCGTGATCACCGATCTGTCGATGCGCGAGATGGACGGGCTCGAGCTGATCGAGCGCGTGAAGCGCGCATCGCCTCGGACCGAGGTGGTCGTGCTCACCGGCTACGCGTCGCTCGAGAGCGCGCTCCCGGCGATGCGGCTCGGCGCGGCCGACTACCTGCGCAAGCCGGTCTCCGCGGCTGAGGTCACCTACGGCGTGAAGCGGACGCTGCTCCGCCGGCGCCTGATGGACGAGAACGAGTCCCTGCGCGGCTGCGTGCAGGCGTTCGAGGCCGCGCGCGCACTGGCCTCCTGTCTGGAGAGCGCGGACGTGCTGCCGCTCGCGGTCGAGATCGTCCTGCGACTCACCGGTCGATCTCGCGCCGTCGGCCGGCTCGTCGAGCTGCCGTCCCGGACCGGCGAGGGGATCGAGATCGCGGGCTTCCCCCAGGAGGCGCTGCTGGCGCTCCGCTCGGAGATCGAGCTCGGCAAGATCTTCGATCCCTGCGAGCTCGAACGGCCGGGAGTGCGGAGCGGCTCCGCGCTCGCCGGTGCGCTCGAGGAGCTGGGTATCCGCGACGCCGATCTGCTCGCGCTGCCGATCCGCAGCGAGGGCCGCGTGGTCGGCGGAATCTGGCTCTTCTCGGAGGGGCGTCCCTTCGACGACGACGAGCGGCAGCGCGCGGCGCTGGTCATCGAGCAGGCGGAGCTCGCGCTGATCAACGCCGAACGCTTCCTGCAGGCGCGCGAGAAGGCCTTCATCGACGACGTCACGTCGCTGTACAACGCGCGCTATCTGCTCTCGGCGCTCGACCGCGAGGTGAACCGCGCCTCGCGCTCGCAGAGCCGGCTCTCCGTGCTCTTCCTCGATCTCGATCGCTTCAAGACGGTGAACGACCGCTTCGGGCATCTGGTCGGGTCGCGCGTGCTGCGAGAGCTCGGGGGTCTGCTCCAGGACTCGGTGCGCGCGATCGACACCGTGGGGCGCTACGGCGGCGACGAGTTCACGATCCTGCTCGTCGACACCGGACTCGACGGCGCGCTCTCGGTCGCGGATCGGATCCGGCAGTCGGTCGCCGGCCATTCCTTCGGAGCGGAGCGGGGGCTGGACCTGCGGCTCACGGTCTCCGTCGGCGTGGCGACCTTTCCGACGCACGGAGACAGCCGCGAGCGCCTGCTCGATCTCTCCGACAAGGCGATGTACCTCGCCAAGGCGCTCGGTCGCGACCACGTCTGCTCCGCGGACGAGCTCTCCTCGTCCCGGGGCTAGCCGGACTTTGACCCGCCCGCGGGGCCTTGGTAGGCTCCGCGCGCCGAAGCCCCCCACGACGGGGAAGGGAGCCTGCGTGCGACTCGATCCGCTCGGCGATCTGCGCCGAACACACTTCTGTGGAGACGTGCGGCCGGTGGACGTCGGCCGCGAAGTCGTGCTCTGCGGCTGGGTGCGCAAACGCCGCGACCACGGCGGCGTGATCTTCGTCGACCTGCGCGATCGCAGCGGACTGGCGCAAGTCGTCTTCAAGCCCGACACGGAGCCCGAGGCGCACGGGAAGGCGCAGGCGGTCCGATCCGAGTGGGTGCTGATCGTGCGGGGCGTGCTCGCGCGCAGGGATCCGGACGTCGTGAACCCGAACCTGCCGACGGGCGAGGTCGAGCTGATCGCCCACGAGGTGCGCATCCTCAACACCGCCACGACCCCGCCGTTCGAGATCGAGGACGACGTGCTTCTCGACGAGAGCAGCCGCCTCAAGTACCGCATCCACGACCTGCGCCGGCCGGTGATGCAGCGACGTCTGCGGGTGCGCCACGAGCTCGCGCAGTCGCTTCGTCTCGGCTGCTCGGAGCGCGGACTGACCGAGGTCGAGACGCCGATCCTGGCGCGCGCCACTCCGGAGGGCGCGCGCGACTTCCTGGTGCCGAGTCGACTGCAGCACGGGAGCTTCTACGCGCTGCCGCAGTCGCCTCAGATCATGAAGCAGATGCTGATGGTCGCGGGCTTCGACGGCTACTTCCAGCTGGCGCGCTGCTTCCGGGACGAGGACCAGCGCGCGGATCGCCAGCTCGAGTTCACCCAGCTCGACCTCGAGCTCTCGTTCGTCGGCGTGGACGACGTCCTCGATCTGCTGGAGCACCTGACCGTGCGCGCCTACCGCGACGTGCTCGGCGTGGAGCTCTCGCGTCCGTTCCCGCGCATCAGCTACGCCGAGGCCATGGCGCGCTACGGCTCCGACAAACCGGAACGGCGCATCACGCTCGAGATCGTCGACCTCTCGAATCTGCTCGCCAAGAGCGAGTTCAAGGTCTTCGCGGGGGCGCTCGCCGCGGGCGGCGTCGTGCGCGGGCTTCCGATCCACGATGCAGCCGCGCTGTCTCGAAGCGAGCTCGACCGGCTGAACGAGCAGGCGCGAAGCCTCGGCGCGAAGGGGCTGGCGTGGGTGCGGATCGCCGAGGACGGATCCTGGCAGTCGCCGATCGCGAAGTTCCTGTCCGACGAGGAGAAGGCGGCGATCGGCGCGCGGGCGGGGCTGCGCCCGGGATCGCTGCTGCTCTTCGGCGCGGATCGCGAGCGGGTCGTCTGCGACGTGCTCGGCCGGCTGCGGCTGGAGCTGGGCCAGAAGCTCGACCGCTACGACGGTCGCGCCTGGGATCCGCTCTTCGTCGTCGGCTTTCCGCTCTTCGAAGAGGGCGAGGACGGCAAGCTCAGCTACATGCACATGCCGTTCGTCGCTCCGCTCGAGAGCGAGATCGAAAAGCTGTCCAGCGATCCGAAGAGCGTGTTGGCGACCCACTACGATCTGGTCATGAACGGCGTCGAGCTCGGCTCGGGGAGCCTGCGCAATCACCGCTCGGACGTGCAGCTCAAGATCCTCGAGATCCTCGGCTACTCCGAGGCCGAAGCGAGGGCGCGCTTCGGCTTCATGCTCGACGCGCTCGACACCGGCGCCCCACCGCACGGAGGCTTCGCCTTCGGCTTCGATCGCCTGGCGCTGATGCTGGCCGGCGGCGAGAGCCTGCGCGACGTGCTGGCGTTCCCCAAGACGCAGCGCGGCCAGGACAGCTTCATGGAAGCGCCGAGCGCCGTCGACGCGGCCCAGCTGAAAGAGCTCGGTCTACGCCTGCGCGACTAGCGCGGGCGACTCCTTCGCCGCCTCGTAACCGCTCCAGCTGTGCGTGTTGAAGTCGTACAGCTTGCAGCTGCGCGTGATGCGCACGTAGTCGGAGAGGTCGAAGTCCCGCTCCCGCACCACGTCGGCATACCCCTTCCGGATCACCTCGCAGGCCTCCGGCAGGCGGTAGAACGGGATGCGCATGTCCACGTGGTGCGCCACGTGCATCATGATGTTGTGCATGAAGAAGTTCATCCACGCGGGCACGTGCAGGATCGTGGTCCCCTCCATCTGCCCCTTGAAACGCGTCCACTCGCGGCGCGAGAGCCAGCGGATGTCCGGCGCGACGTGGTGGACGTAGACGGCCAGGCCGATCACGTAGTTCCAGAGCACGAACGGCACGGCGAAGACCTTCGTCCACATCCAGACGGCCCCGCCGATTCCACCGTAGGTCGCAGCGCCGGCTCCGAGCAGCATCACGGTGAGTAGCGACGCGTAGATCAGGACGATCCTGCGGTCGCGCTTCACGTTCGCCGCGATCTTCGCGGTGCCCTGGAAGTGCATCATGTTCTTCCACCAGATGTCCCAGCCGTAGTACACGCCGGCGCCCAGCCAGGACCACTTCAGGCGGTGCATCGCGCGCTGCACGGGAGTCATCGCCCGGTACTGCTCCGGCGTCGTGGGGTGCCAGACGTAGTCCATTCCCTCGCGCACCGTGTGGCCGTGGTGGACGTGTTTGTGGCCGAAGACCCAGGCCTCGTAGATGTGCAGCGACGGCAGCATCGAGATCACGCCGACCAGGTAGTTCAGGCGCTTGCTCTTGAAGAGCGTCTCGTGCGCGGCGTCGTGGCCCAGGATGAAGATCGCGGCGGTCGTGAACGCCGTGAGGATCCAGAGCGGGACCAGCAGGAACGGTGAGTCGACCACCACCAGCAGGGCGACCAGGCCCAGGTAGAGCACGAGGTCGCGCGCGAAGTAGATCATGCCCAGACTCGTCGGGTTGTCGTAGACCCGCTCTGGGAGCAGCTCGATCACGTCGCTGAGGGTGGGACCAGACTCGACCGCTTCGACCGCCGGGGATTCTTCAGGGCTTGCCATTGGGTCGACAAGGTATCTGCGGCTCGCGCCGGGCGCGCCCTCCGCGCGTCAAAGTTCGGTAAAACCCCTGGAACTTCGCTGGTATGATCGCGGCTCGGCAGGGGAGGCAGGCGTGTGAGGGTCGAGGCTGCGGTTGCGTGGGAGGCGGGCAGGCCACTCGAGATCGAGCGGATCGAGCTCGAAGGGCCGCGCGCGGGCGAGTGTCTGGTCCGGCTCGCGGCGACCGGGGTCTGCCACACGGATGCCTACACGCTCTCGGGCAAGGATCCCGAGGGCCTGTTCCCCGCGGTCCTGGGTCACGAGGGCGCCGGCGAGGTGGTCGAGGTCGGGGCCGGCGTCCGGTCGCTCTCGGTCGGCGATCACGTGATCCCGCTCTACATCCCCGAGTGTCGCGAGTGCCGCTTCTGCCTCTCCGGCAAGACGAACCTGTGCGCGCGGATCCGTGAGACGCAGGGCAAGGGGCTCATGCCCGATGGAACCAGCCGGCTCTCGGCGCGCGGAACGCTCGTGCACCACTACATGGGGACGTCGACCTTCGCGCAGTACACCGTCGTGCCCGAGATCGCGCTCGCGAAGGTGCGCAAGGACGCTCCGCTCGACCGCATCTGTCTGCTCGGCTGCGGCGTGACCACGGGAATCGGCGCGGTGCTGCACACCGCGAAGGTCGAGCCGGGCGCGTCGGTCGCGGTCTTCGGACTCGGCGGCATCGGACTCTCGGTGATCCAGGGCGCGGTGATGGCCGGGGCCGAGCGCATCTTCGCCGTGGACCTGAATCCGCGGAAGTTCGAGCTCGCGCGAAGCCTGGGCGCGACCGACTGCCTCGACCCGAAGCAGGTCGCCGACGTCGCGGCCGCGATCGTGTCGATGACCGACGGCGGCGTCGACTACTCGTTCGAGTGCATCGGGAACGTCGAGGTGATGGGTCAGGCGCTCGCCTGCACCAGCCGGGGCTGGGGGCAGGCGATCATCATCGGCGTCGCCGGGTCGGGCCAGGAGATCCACGCCCGGCCGTTCCTGCTCGTCACCGGCCGCTCCTGGCGCGGCACCGCCTTCGGCGGAACGAAGGGCCGGACGCAGCTGCCCCGCTTCGTCGACCGCTACATGAGCGGCAGGATCAAGCTCGACGAGATGGTCACCGCCGAGCTGCCGCTCGAGCGCATCAACCACGCCTTCGATCTGATGCACGAGGGCGCGGCGATCCGCTCGGTGATCAAGTACTAGCAGGCGCTAGAAGCCGAGGATCCGCTCGCCGAGGTAGGCGGGGAGCTGCGAGAGGGCGATGCGCTCCTGCCGGGTCGTGTCGCGCTCGCGCACGGTCGCCTTCTGGTCCTGCTCGGAGTCGAAGTCGTACGTGACACAGAGCGGTGTGCCGACCTCGTCCTGGCGCCGATAGCGCTTGCCGATGCTTCCCGGCAGGTCGAAGTCCACGGCGAAGCGGCGGCGCAGATCGGCGGCGATCTTCTCCGCCGGAGCCGCGAGCTTCTTCGAGAGCGGCAGGACCGCCACCTTGATCGGCGCGATCTGCGGCGTGAGGCGCAGCACGACGCGCTTCTCGCCGCCGACCTCGTCCTCCTGGTAGGCGCTGGCGAGCAGCGCGAGCAGGCAGCGGTCCACGCCGACGGACGTCTCGATCACGTAGGGGAAGTAGCGCTCCTTCGCCTCGGGATCGGTGTACGACTGGTCCTTGCCGGAGTGCTCGCTGTGCTGGCGCAGGTCGAAGTCCCCGCGGTGGTGCACACCCTCGAGCTCGTGCCAGCCGAACGGGAACTCGAAGACGACGTCATACGCCGCCTTCGCGTAGTGCGCGAGCTCGTCGGCGCCGTGCGCGTGCCAACGCAGCTTCGCAGGATCGAGACCGATGTCGTGGTGCCAGCGCATGCGGATCTCGCGAAACCGCTCGAACCAGTCCATCGCCTCGGCCGGCGGCGTGAAGAACTCGAGCTCCATCTGCTCGAACTCGCGCGAGCGGAAGATGAAGTTGCGCGGCGTGATCTCGTTCCTGAAGGCCTTGCCGATCTGCGCGATGCCGAACGGCGGCTTCATGCGGGCCGACTGCATCACGCGCTTGAAGTCGAGGAAGATCGACTGGCAGGTCTCGGCGCGGAGATACGCCTCGCCGGCCGAGTCTTCGGCGGCGCCGATCCGCGTCTTCAGCATCAGGTTGAACTGGCGCGCCTCGGTCAGATCGTGCTTTCCGTCGCTGGAGGCGCTGCAGCGGTCGTCCGCGTCGATCTGGTCCGCTCGAAAGCGCCGTTTGCAGCCGCGACAGTCGATCATCGGGTCGTTGAAGTTCGCCACGTGACCCGACGCCACCCAGGTCTGCGGATTGGCGATGATCGACGAGTCGAGCCCGACCACGTCGTCGCGCTCGCGCACCATGCGCTGCCACCAGGCGGCCTTCACGTTGTTGCGCATCTCGGTGCCGAGCGGCCCGTAGTCCCAGAACCCCGCGATGCCGCCGTAGATCTCGCTCGACGGATAGATGAAACCGCGATTCAGGCACAGCGCGACGAGCTTTTCCATGAGATCCACGGCGGCGAGTATCCGAATGACCCTCGGGGGTGTCAACCAGCGAGGCGCGCGAGCAGCGCGACGACGGCCGTCTCGACGCGGAGCACGCGCGGACCCAGGCCGACGCGCTGCGCACCGATGGCGGCGAGCCGCTCGAGCTCGTGATCCTGGAGCCCGCCTTCGGGTCCGACGACGAGCAGAGCGGCACGGCTCGCGAGCGCGGGCGGCGGAGCGAGCGGTCCCGGATGCGCGACGAGGATCGCCGCTCCCGCCGCGAGCCGCGGCAGCTCGTCTTCGACGAAGGGCCGGAAGCGGCGCGCGAGCTCGATCCGCGGAACGACGCAGTCGACGGCCTGCTCGAGTCCGAGCAGGAGCTGCTCGCGCAGCGCGGCGGGCGCGAGTCCCGTGCTCTGCCAGTAGCTCTTCTCGACGCGCGCGCTCGCGAAGAGCACGAAGCGCTTCACGCCCAGCGCCGTCGCCTGCTGCAGCACCTTGCGCAGGCTCGGCGGGCGCGGGAGCGCGAGCGCGAGCGTGACTGGGAGCGGGGCGGGGGGCTCGCGTTCGAGCACGACCTCGAGCTCGAGCGCGCTCTCGTCGAGCGCGACGATGGTTCCTCGACCGAGCTTGCCGTCGATCCTTCCGACCGCGAGCTCGTCGCCGGGCTTCGCGCGCAGGATCTCCTTCGCGTGGCGGTGACGGCGATCCGCGACGCGCACGCGCCCCGGGGCGACCTCGTCGTTCTCGTCGTAGAGCAGAACGTTCAACGCTCGCGAGTGTAAGATCTCCCGCCGATGCGCGCGTGGGTGCTCCCGAGTCCGGGCCCGATCGAAAAGGCGCCGCTCCTGCTCCGCGAGCTCGCGGACCCCGCTCCCGCACCCGGCCAGATCGAGGTCGAGGTCAGCGTCTGCGGCGTCTGTCGCACCGACCTGCACGTCGTCGAGGGCGATCTCGCGCAGCGCCGGCCGAACCTGATCCCTGGTCATCAGATCGTGGGCCGTGTTCGCGCGCTCGGCGAGGGCGCGCGCCGCTTCGAGCCGGGCCAGCGCGTCGGCATCGCCTGGCTCTGGCGCAGCTGCGGCCGCTGCGAGTACTGCAGCGCGTCGGACGAGAACCTGTGCCGCGCGCCCCGCTTCACCGGCTGGGACGAGGACGGCGGATTCGCGGAGCGCGCGCGCGTGCCCGAGGAGTTCGCCTACGCGCTGCCGGACGCGATCGACGATGCCGCGGTCGCGCCGCTGCTCTGCGCGGGGATCATCGGCTACCGCAGCCTGCGCCGCTCGCGGATCGAGCCGGGCGGGCGGCTGGGCCTGTACGGATTCGGCTCGTCCGCGCACATCGCCCTGCAGGTCGCGGAAGACCTGGGCTGCCGGATCTTCGTCGTCACGCGCGAGGCCACGCATCGTGCGCTCGCGCGCGAGCTCGGCGCGGAATGGGCCGGCGACCTCGCGGATCGGCCGCCAGCGAAGCTCGACGCCGCGGTGCTCTTCGCGCCGGTCGGAACGCTCGTGCCGGTCGCCCTCGAGGCGCTTCGTCCGGGCGGCACGCTCGCCTGCGCCGGGATCCACATGACGCAGATCCCGCCGCTCGACTACGCCGCGCGCCTGTTCGAGGAGCGTACACTGACCAGCGTCACGGCCAACACGCGCGCGGACGGGTGCGAGCTGCTCGAGCTCGCCGCTAGCGCCGGCATCCGGCCGCGCACCACCGAGTTCGACTTCGACGAGCTGAACCAGGCGCTGCTCGCGCTGAAACAGGGCAGGATCGTGGGCTCGGGCGTGCTCCGGGTTCGCGGTCGAGCCGGTGGCGGTCGCCCCTTTCTCGCGGCCGCGAATCCCGCTAACCCGTGCGGGCAGGATCCATGTCGTGAGGCCGAGCTAGCGTGACGAAGCGAGTGAAGCCGGAGGCCGCGGGTCTGCGCCGCCGCGAGCTCCTGATCGCGGCGGGCGCGGGCGCGGGCGCGCTCCTGCTCGGCCCGGATGCGCGAGCGGCCGATCCGAAGCCCGAGATCGACGTGCTGGTCGTGGGCGGCGGCTTCGCCGGCGTGACCGCGGCTCGGGACTGCGCGCTGCGCGGCTACCGCACGGTCCTGCTCGAGGCGCGCGAGCGTCTGGGCGGGCGCACGTTCACCTCGGAGCTCGGCGGCGATTCGATCGAGCTCGGCGGCACCTGGGTCCACTGGGCGCAGCCGCACGTCTGGGCCGAGATCCAGCGCTACGGGCTCGCGGTCGCGGAGACGCCGGAGCTGGGTCTCGACCTCGCCAACGAAGAGATGATCGCGCTCGTCGGCGGCAAGCGGGTCGTCCTGGGCGCGCAGGACATGGCCGCCGTGCAGGCGGCGGTCGAGGCGTACTTCGGTCCGGCCCGCCTGGCCTGGAACCGTCCCTACGACTCGGGCTTCGCGCGGGCCGAGCTCGCCAAGCTCGACGCGCTCTCCGCAAGGGACGCGCTCGCGCGCCTCGAGCTCCCGCCGGTGCCGCGCGATTTCCTCGAGGGGTACCTGCTGTCGCTCACGAACGGGCCGCTCGACGGCGTCGCCTACACGGAGATGTTGCGCGGCTTCGCGCTCGCCGGCTGGAGCCTTCCCGGCCTCTCCGATGCCGCCGCGCGCTACAAGCTCGCGGACGGCACGAAAGCGCTGATCGGGAAGATGGTCGCGCACGGCGGATTCGAGGTCAGGCTCGGGGCGATCGCGAAGCGCATCGAGAGCTCGGAGGCGGGCGTCCGGATCGCGCTCGCGGACGGCGCGCAGCTCGACGCCCGCGCGGCCGTGGTCACGCTGCCGCTGAACGTCCTGCCAGAGGTCGAGTTCGCGCCCGCGCTCGACGCGCGCCTGCTCGAGCTGGCCGGCCTGCGCCATGGCGGGCGCGGATTCAAGCTCTACGCCCGGAAAAAGGGCCGCGTGACGCGACACAAGAAGGCGAGCGCGGTCGCGCCCGCGTCCCACCCGCTCTCCTTCGCGCTCACCTACGCGCTCGACGACGCGCACACCCTGCTGGTCGCCTTCGGACCCGATCCAGCCCGGCTCGACGTCTCCGACCGCGCTGCGGTCGAAGCGGCGCTGCGCGCCTGGTTCCCGGGAGTCGAGGTCGAGTCGATCTCGTCCTGGGCGTGGCGCGAGGATCCGTTCGCGCGCGGCACGTGGGCGATGCTTCCGCCGGGCTGGCTCGGGCGCTGGGCGACGGCACTGGAGCGCGATCGGCCTCCGCTGTTCTTCGCCAGCGGCGACGTGGGCGAAGGCTGGCGGGGCTTCATCGACGGCGCGATCGGCGCCGGCTCGCGCGCGGCCGTGCGCGTCCACGGGCGCCTCGGCTGACGGCGGCGCTCAGCGCGGCGCGGCGCCATGCTCGGCCGCGCGCGCGATCCCGCGCAGCATTCCGCGGAACACCAGCTCGTGTAGCGGGTAGATCCCGTACCAGTACGCGAGCCCGCCGAGCCCGACCGGATCGAACTCCGCGGTCTGGCGGATGCGCGCGCCGCCCGCCTCGGGCTCGACGTCGAACTCGAGCCAGGCGCGCCCGGGAAGCCGCATCTCGGCCGCGAGCCGCAGGCTCCGATCCGCCTCGATCGCCTCGACGCGCCAGAAATCGAGCGTGTCGCCGACGTGCAGCGACTCGGGATCGCGCCGGCCGCGGCGCAGGCCGACGCCGCCGAAGAGCAGGTCGAGCGCGCCGCGAAGACGCCAGAGCGCGTCGCCGAAGTACCAGCCGTTCTCGCCGCCAATGCGCCGGATCGCTGCGAACGCGGTCGGGGCGCTGACCGAAACGTGAACGCTTCGCGAGTCGATCAGGCGGTTTCCGAAGCGCCGCCCGCCGAAGGCCGGCGGATCGGCCGCAGCAGAGAGCGCGTCCGACCAGCGCGTCTCCGCGAGCGCGTGGTCCTCGTTGGCCAGCGCGCGGGCGATCGCCTCGCGCACGCCGAGCGGACGGACCGCGAAGTCGCGAAGCGCTGACTCGTCGTGCACCACCGTCGGGTGACGCATGCTGTCGATCAGCTTCCGCCCCACCTCGGCGTAGAGCGGCGTCACCAGCCGCAGCCACAGGCTGGACAGGCGAGGCGTGAGCACCGGCACCGGGATCATGAAGCGCCGCAGCCCGCGCTGGCGCGCGTATTCGCGCATGAGCTCGCCGTACGAGACGCGCTCGGGCCCGCCGATCTCGTACACGCGGCTCCCGTCCAGGGGAATCTCGAGCGCCGCGCGCAGATACGCGAGCACGTCCTCGATCGCGATCGGCTGCGCGAGCACGTCGACCCAGCGCGGCGTGACCATCGCGGGAAGCCGCTCCACGAGCGTGCGGATCAGCTCGAACGAGAGGCTGCCCGAGCCCAGCACGATCGACGCGCGAAGCTCGATCGTCGGCACACCGGAGCTCGCCAGGATCCGCCCGACCTCGTGCCGGCTGCGCAGATGCGCGGAGAGATCCGCGCTCGCGTCTCCGAGACCGCCCAGATAGACGATGCGCCGCAGGCCCGCGGCGGCGGCGGCGGCGGCGCTCGCGAACGTTTCGGCGGCGCGCCGGTCGCGCGCCTCGAAGTCCTCGCGCGCGCCCATCGAATGGACCAGGTAGCAGGCGGACGACACGCCGGCGAGCGCGCGCTGGAGCGAGGCGCGATCGCCGATGTCGCCGCCCACGACCTCGGTCGTGGGGGCGACGCCGGCTCGGAGCTGCTCGGGGCGGCGCGCCAGACAGCGAACCGCGAGGCGCTCGGCTTCCAAGCGGTGCAGAAGCCGTCCCCCGACGTAGCCCGTCGCTCCGGTGAGCAGGATCAAGTCGTCATGCCTTGCCGCCGAGCTCCTTCACGGCGGCCGCGACGCGAGCGCCGTACTCGGGCCGCCGCGTGCGGTTCACTCCCAGCCGGTAGCGGCGTGTGTCGCCGTACGCAAACAGCCCGCCCTGCAGCATCCTGCCGGGCCAAGGTCCGATTCCGAAGACGCGTAGTCGCGGTAGGGCCAGATCCTCGTCACGTCGAACGGGTCGATCCGGTCGTTCGCGGCGTCCGCCTCGGGTCCGTGCGAGAAGAAGTCGATCGCGAAGCCTCGCGGGTCGCGGACGACATCGTCGACTTCTGCGCCAGCTCGCCAAGCACGCTCGTCGAAATCGTGCGCGTCGACGAGGGCGAGCGGCCGAACGCGCTCCTCGGCGAGTCGTTGACCCCGGGGAGAAGCGGCGGCCCCGCGGTCAAGTCGCAGCGACGATCGCGCCGATCCGAACGCGAACCGAGTGAGGTCCCGCCATGTCCAAGACGCCCTCGATCAAGGCCACCGGCTTCCAGTCCGCGGCCGAGGACCTGCAGAAGCTCGTCGAAGCGGGAACGCTTCCGCGCGCGGAGCTCGAGGCGCGGCTCTCCGCGGAAGACCTGCGCTACATCGACAAGCAGCTCGCCGCGAGCACCTGGGTTCCGATGGCGACCTACCGCCGGATCGTCGAGCTCCTCGTCGAGCTAGAAGCCACGGGCTCGGCCGAGTCGTACCTGCACGGGCGCGGTCTGCGCGCGGGCGAGCGGCTGCACAAGGCCGGTCTCTACCGCCAGTTCGAAGCCTCGACCGATGTCTGGGGCAACCGCGTGGGCAAGATCGCGACCACGATGGCCGCGGTGATCTACAACTTCACGCGCTGGACGTTCGAGATGGCCGAGGACCAGCGCACGTTCCGGATCGTGGTCGACGAGGCCGAGGACTTCCCCGAAGTCGCGCGCTTCACGACCCAGGGCTTCATCGAGTACACCTCGCACGCGGTCTCCGGCGGCTTCGAGCGCGTGAGGAGCGAGCGCGTGAATCCCGGGCGGATCGTCTTCACCGGCACGCGCGCGAAGTAGCGCGTCTCATCCGCGCGAGCCGGAGTGGCGCGCGAAGAACGCGTAGTACTTCTCGCCCGGGAACAGGCTTGCTGCGCGCGCTTCGTCGAAGCCTGCCTCGCGCAGCTGCTCGACGAGCTCTTCGGGCGCCGGCAGGCGACCGCAGCGCTCCGTGCCTGCGCTCCAGATGTCGAGTCCGATCGAGGTCGGGCTCCCGCCGCCGCACGCGGTCGTGAGCAAGATCGAGCCGCCGGGTCGCAGGAACCCGCGAGCGTGGCGCAGCAGGGCGACGCGCTCGGCGACGGGGAAGTAGTAGATGTTGTTGTGGAACGTCACGAGTTCGAACTCGGGCTCGGGCTTGCGTGCGCGCACGTCTTGCGGCGCGACGTGCGCTCGGCGCTCGAGCCCCCACTCGCGCAGGTTCGCGTTGGCGAAGTCCGCGACCTCGGGCTGCAGCTCGAGCCCGACCGCGGTGAGCTCGGAGTTGCGCTCGGCGGCGTAGCGGATGTACGTGCCGGAACCCGCGCCGACCTCGAGCACGCGGAAGGCGCCGCTTCGCGGAACCACCTCGTCGATGGCCTCGTGGACGAACGGCCGCAGCAGCGGCGAGGAGCGCGCGACGAGGACGCCGTCCTGATCCGAAAGCTCGAAGCGCCTGCCCTCGGCCATGCGCCGCGGGCTCTCGAGAACGAGCCTGTAGTGCAGGGTCGCGACCTCCTCGAGGATCGCGGCGATCGCGTCGTTGGCGGGGCGCGCAATCTGGCGCGCCAGGTAGCTGCGCAGCGAGTAGCGCCCGCTTTCCAGCCGGAGCTGCCCGACGCGAACTCCGAGCTCGAGCCAAGCGCGAAGCCAGTCCCGGTCGGCCGCATCCCGGACCCGGTCCTGCGCCAGCTCCTCGAGCGAGCGCGCTCCGCCGTCCAGCCGGGCGATCAGTCCGGAGCGGAAGGCGGCCACCAGCCAGAGCAGGCGGTAATAGGGCGTCACCAATCGCATGGCGCCCAGAAGCACCCGCATCTGGCCGCCGCGCAGCAGCTCGGCCGCGGTTCGGAGGTTCATGGCTCGCGCTCCTTCCCATCCATCTTGCGGCCGGAATGGCCGCAAAATGAACACGATCATTTATGGACGCGCTCAGTTTATCCGAACCTCGGCCGTTTCGCCGACGGGTCCCTCGGCCCCTTGACCCGTCTACGACTGCAGGGTGCAGACGGGCTTCATGTCGGCGCCGCTCACCGTCACGCATCTGGCTCGGACCTGCCGTCTCTCGCGCGGCACCCTACTGCACTGCGAGTCGATCGGGCTGCCGCCCCGGCCGCGCCGGACGCGAGCGAACTACCGCGCCTACTCGGCCAGGGAGGTCGAGCGACTTCGGGAGCCGCGTGCGCGATCGCGCGTCTGTTGCAGAGCGCCAATCAACTGAGGAGCCAAGCGATGGTCAGCGAGGAAAAGTGGGTCGAGATCATGAAGGCGGCCGGATTCTCGCAGGACGACGTGCACCGCTGGCACGCGGAGTTCGAGAAGTCGCGCCGAGCGAGCACCAGGAATTCCTCGAGTTCCTGCGGATCCCGGCGATGGAGACGGCCGAAATCCGCGAGCGGAGCCGTCGCCATCGCACAGCCAGCCGCTGACCTCCTCGCAGCGACGCATCGGGTATCATGCGCGCTCCCACGGAGGAGCCCGCATGCCCACCGCCCCGAACTGGAATTTCGGCGACGTGCTCGACGCGCTCGACGCGAGCTACGCCGCAAGCGCCCCCGCGCTGATCCACGACGACGCCGTCACGAGCTGGGCTGATTTCGCGCGGCGCTCGAACAATCTCGCCGCGCAGCTTCGCGCGCGCGGCGCGGTGCCCGACGACAAGGTGGGCTTCTACCTGCGCAACCGGCCCGAGTACGTCGAGACGCTCGCGGCCTGCTTCAAGGCGCGGCTGGTGCACGTGAACGTGAACTACCGCTACCTCGACGACGAGCTCTGGTACATCTTCGACAACTCCGACGCGAAGGTGGTCGTCTTCGACGGCGAGTTCGCGGAGCGGGTCGCGAAGCTGCACGCGAGGCTTCCGAAGGTCGTCGCGTGGGTGCAGGTCGGCGGCGCGCCGCTCGACTTCGCGATCCCCTACGAGTCGCTCGCGAACGGCGGCTCCGGACGCGCGCTGGGCATTGCGCGCGACGGGAAGGACCTGCTCTTCCTGTACACCGGCGGGACGACCGGCATGCCGAAGGGCGTGATGTGGGCGGCGAACGACCTCTGGCACGCGCTAGGAGCCTGACCCAAGACTCTCTCGCGCGCTAGCATGGCGAGGATGGGTGAGAGAGGCGATTTCAAGGGGTACGAGCAACACCAGGGTTTGTTGCTTCCGGTATATATCAGCGACGCTCTGGATCGTTCGGACGTGACCTTCTTCATCGACGAAG